>CAYJBK010000177.1:0-2513 GCA_964368365.1 uncultured Candidatus Saccharibacteria bacterium | reverse complement strand
TCTGGTTGCCAATCAGATGATGGGAGTTCGATTCTCCCTACCCGCACTTGAGGAGTGAAACGAGGATAGGATGGGTAGGGAGAATCGAAAGCCGGAGTGATGTTTCACCAGCAGGTGAAACCATGACCCAGTAGGTCATTCTGCTGAATGAGGTCAGGGCGAGAAAATTCGTGAGTGACGACGAACGAATTATTCGTGGCCGAAAGCGTAATCGCGGTTCTCCCTACCCGCACCGAAGAAGGCTAAAAGAAAACCAAGTAATCTTGTATTTTCTTTTACGCCGAGTGCGGTGCTGATATGGGCATTTCCATACCCGCACAGTAATCCAAAGTGTGTCTAGGTGACACCTTCTCATACTCGAGAGTTATACTACGTAAATGAAAGTCCTTGTAGTCGGAGGTGGTGGCAGAGAGCACGCCCTTGTATGGAAGCTGGCGCAGTCTCCAAAAGTAAAGCAGGTTTACACTGCGCCTGGTAATGCCGGGACATCCTCATTAGGTAAAAATCTCCCAATTCATACAACCCAGGAAATACTCGCCTGGGTGCTAAATAACAAAGTAGATTTCGTCGTTATTGGTCCCGACCGCTACCTAGCGGAAGGATTATCAGACTCACTTCATGACCTCGGAGTTCCGGTTTTCGGCCCTACGAAAAAAGCGGCCGAAATCGAGTGGTCAAAAGCATATGCCAAACAATTTATGTTGGAGGAGGGAATTCCAACAGCCGGCCACAAAATATTCGATACTGCTGAGACAGCTCGTCAATACATACAAACTCAGAAGTTGCCGCTGGTTATAAAAGCTGACGGATTAGCCGAAGGTAAGGGAGTTGTGGTCGCACAATCAATTGAAGAAGCCGAAAAAGCCATTGAAAATATCATGGAGACAAAAACTTTTGGAGATTCAGGTAATCAAATCGTCATTGAAAGTTATCTCGAAGGCACTGAAATCTCGGTACATGCATTTTGCGATGGTGAAAACATCTCGATGTTTCCATCCTCCAAAGACCACAAAAGAATTTTTGACGGTGATACAGGACCAAATACAGGGGGGATGGGTACGATTGCACCGGTGGCATCAATTAATGCGCATCAGATGGAGCTCATACGAGAGAAGATAATTTTACCGACGCTGGCTGGTCTAAAGAAAAGAGGACGAGCCTTTTCCGGAATCTTGTATCCCGGCATCATGCTGACAAAAGAGGGTCCAATGGTAATCGAGTTCAATGCACGCTTTGGAGATCCTGAAACACAGTCATATATGAGACTACTAGAAACTGATTTGTTCGATATTCTTTACGCTTGCGCAACAGGGACACTCGAAAATATCGAAGTTAAGTGGTCAGAACTATCCGCTTGCTGCGTCGTCCTCGCGGCTGAAGGCTATCCCGGGGCATATGAGAAAGGACTAGAGATTACCGTGCCTCAAGACTCGGGTGGGGTAGTTGTGTTCCACGCGGGCACCACGACGAAAGACAAGAAATTTGTCACCAATGGCGGTAGAGTTCTAGGAGTTACTGCGACCGGCAAGACCTTGCAAGAGGCTTTAGACGTAGCATATAAAGCTGTGAACAAAAATCGTTTTGAAGGTTCGCAGTATCGCACAGATATTGGAGCCTCAGTGCTTTAAATTTTACTATATGGCAAAAATAGGCGCCGGACTTCTCATGTATCGCAAAAGTGAACAGGGGTCAGAAGTACTCCTCGTTCACCCTGGCGGACCATTTTTCCAAAATAAAGATGCGGGCGTATGGAGTATCCCTAAAGGACTAGCTGACAATGGGGAAGTAGGGGAGCAACTGCTTGACGTTGCGAAACGGGAATTTGAAGAAGAGACTGGCGTGAAGCCAATCGGCACTTTCGACTACCTGGGCTTTATTTGTAGACGTTCTGATGGCAAGACGGTCGAAGTCTGGACATTCGAAGGAAGTTGCGACCCAACTAAAATAACCAGCAACAAAATTCAAATTGAATGGCCACCGAAGACGGGAAAGAAACTTGAAATACCGGAAGTAGATCGCGCCGCTTTCTTTACACTTGAAGAGGCGAGAATAAAACTATATCCATACCAAGCACCTATCATCGATAGGTTTGAGAAATACGTTGCTTTGAAATAGCCCCCGTCGACTGGACCGACTCAAGGAGTTCGGGGTTGCGATTCAAGTATCGGGTTCGAACGCCGTTGACGAATCTTCGCTAGACGAGTAAAACGAGGGTGGGCAAGCTTGCTCGCACTAAAATGTGATTTCAAAACGACTTTTGCTGGTGTGCAAAACTCTGTGGATACTGTGGATAAAGGACAGGAGACTTTTTGAGAAGTCCGTGAAATAGTCTATAAATAAGCCTTATTTATAAAAGCCGTGGATATTTCTTCTTCGACCAGTAAAGAGATTGGCAACATAGGGGAACAGGTCGCTGCCGAGTACTTACGGCGGCACGGTTTCTCTCTCTGTGATCGCAATATTGCACGGAAAACCGGAGAAATTGACCTTGTCATGAAGAAAGAAGATACCCT
>CAYJBK010000176.1:0-2516 GCA_964368365.1 uncultured Candidatus Saccharibacteria bacterium | reverse complement strand
ATCGGCTTCCCGTGGATCATGCGGCGACCAATTTCGTCCAGATAGCCGTCGACAGTGCCCGTATGCGCAATGTGTCCTTCGAGAGAGAGCCCCTTATGGAGTTCAACAAGTTCGGTGGCGCGGGCAGCAGTGGGATTTTCTCTCTCCAGTTTGGACAATTCTGCTTGAATCTGGATTTTTTCTTTTTTGATTTGTCCTAAGAGCGACTCTTGCACACGTTTTGCGTATGGGTTATTCGCACCTTCCCGCATCTGCCTGAGCTCAAAGTCCGAGAGGTCTTGCAGTTTTTCTGTACGGCTCACCAGTTCCCCGTAGACTGGCCCGAGTTCCTCTTTAATTGAACGCTCGTCTAAGCCTGCCTCGGCTTCTGCTTCCTGTTTATCTGTGCGTAATAACTCCTTCGCCTTGGTAAGACCTCCCTCTTCTTTTGTGGGGATAGAAAAGCCTGCCGCTTCAGTATCAAGACGTCTTTTATCAGCCTCTAAGGGGGTTACCATCTCGGCAGATAAGCCGGACTGTTTTGCTTCGCCAAGCACCTTCCGCAACGCCTGACGCTCTTTGGAGAGTGTGTGGAAGTTTGGTTTCGGGGACTGTTCGGACATAGGGAAAGTATACCTCGATTTTATTACACGTCTGCTAGGTGTTCACGCAGGGTTTCGGCAAGAACGGACGCTAGTTTATCGGCCGTTTCTGAGAGTCGCGCTCCCGGCGCGTAGGTAGTGAGGGCTGGGGCACCACTCTTTGTTATGCCGATACCAATAACTACAACACCTTGACCTCGTAGACGTTCAAGTACCGTAGCGACTCGTGCGGCGTTATCACTCCCGCCATCGGTAAATACGATGACGATTTTCTTCAATTCCCCTTCTTGAATCAGACGAAGATCCTCGTCCCGTATAGACCGACTAACACTCTCGAGAGGTACGAAATCGGTGGTGCTACCAGCGAAAGTGCCGACCTTCGCCGCCACACTGATGCGGTCTTTCTCTGAAAGCTCTTCGGACATTCTCTTCACGGGTGTTGCGTCTTCATTCGAAGACTGAAAGGTGTACACTTCCGATTTTACTGACAACGGTTTCTCTAAGTTAACTGCTTCCGCACGGGCGAGTTCAGCAAACTCTTTGAGAGCTTCCATAAATAAGACTACGGCCTTTTGCTGTTCAATTCCTTTTCCTCCTTCTGCCATTGAGGTTGATCTGTCGCCAATCAGCGTTATTTCAACCGTACCGAATCGCTTGCCTTTTTGTACTTTACTTTCTTGCGTCTCCCATACTTTCGGCTCGAAGTTACCCACCTTTACTTGTGTGACCAGTTCAGAAGGATCGACTAGTTCGTCACCTTCTTCAACCGGGTACTGCGGCGCTTGACGTTCTTTCTGTCGCTTTGCGATGATTCGTGCGATAAGGTCGCGAAGATCGTCAATAACGCTCTGGTTCGTCTCTGGATTACGTATGTCGTGCATTTGTTCTGCAAGTGTGCGATACCGCTGCAAATCTTCTTTCTTTACCCCCAAGGCATTTGCATACTCTTGATCTGCCTTATCGAGAGGATTACCTTTCGCTTCTTTCCACTCTTTTAAGGCCTCTTTAATTTGGTCAATGGGGACGGCGTGCGGCATTTGCTCATCTGCTTTGTCGTACGCTTTCTCAAAGCGCTTATTAGGATCATCAGATGGTCCACCCTTCCCTTTTCCTTTCGTGGGTTTACCGGGTTCGCCTTTCTGCGGTTTCGCTCCAGACCCTTCCTTGGGTGAGTCGCTCGGTTTCCCTTCTCCTTGCTCGCCCCCTTTATCACCCCCACCTGGCTCTCCCTCTCTTTTATTCTTCTTATCTTCCTCGGTGTCTTGTTCGAGTAGCTGTTCTACTTTTGGCCAGATAAAACGATCTTGTATCCTTAAGCGCGAGGACATGGGAGTATCGGGATGTTTGATGACATCCATAAGTGTCGTGCCATCACGTGCAGCAACAGCTTTGATTTCGTCTATTGCGGAGCGCACCTCCGGAACAACGGTGCACACTTGGTCCGGCACTCGAGCTTCTCGAAGCATCGCCATAGAGAGCTGGAGATGTTTGGGCTGATCAGTAAAGTCGGTATTCTCGAATAGATCCTCTTTGTACATCTTTTGCTCTATAACGGCGAACTCGTCGCTGGTCTTGTCGACGACTGTTTCATTTTCTCGAATATCAGCAATGCAGTTATCCATTACTTTGTATGCTCGGGATTTTTGAATTCTTGCGAGATAGCGATCAAAGGTTCGCGCTCCATCTTTTTCAGCCAACAATTTCTTTTTTTCAAGCAAATGTTCTATTTCGTGCATCGTTGCAAACGCTGTCATTTCTTCAGAAAAACCCTTCTTTTTATAAAATCGCGGACTAATGTACAGATCGTCCGTCTTAAGGTCGATCGCGAAGGTATCGAGGCCTGGCGGTGCTGGTTTCAGGTGGACTTGCCCACGCGCAACATGCTCGAACAAGTCGCGATTTTTTTCAACGAACTCAAGAGCCTCCTTTTGGTCA
>CAYJBK010000175.1:0-2524 GCA_964368365.1 uncultured Candidatus Saccharibacteria bacterium | reverse complement strand
GCCTGCAATTCCGCAAGCTGCGCCTCGATGGAGAGGATCTGCTTATCCTCGACATCGGTGCTTTTGCGTGCGTAAAGAAAATAGAGCATAGGTTTCTTGGTTTAGGGACGGTGGTAGAGAGCCAGTCCATCCACAAACAAGTCAATATACTCAGCAGGAGTTTTATCTTTGCGAATAATCGCATTTTTGAGCGGGCCCGATGCGGCGAAGTGAAGACGATGGGGATATCCAGACCGAATCTCAGAGGATAGACCTCTGCCACGGCCGTGCAGAAGGATATTCACTTCGGTATTCTTGAGCAAAAACTCAACCGTCTCGAACACCTGTCGAACGTCTCGTTTTCGGTTGCGCTGCAGCTGAGTGTTAATCGTTATTAGTTTTATGTGCGGACGAGCGAGAAGCCAATCTCGCGAACGTTCTCGCTGGGGACGGTTAATCGCGTAGATATGGGGAATAGCCCATACGCCAAGCTGGTCCAGCCATTCGCAATAGCGCAGACTTTTCTTCGTATTGAGTGCGTGAGCGAACGGACACTCACCCGAGAAAATTGAGAAGTTCATCCCAGTGACCGCCAAAAAGCCCATGCTTGCGATTGTCTGGAAGAGGCCGAGTGAGTGTCGCTTCCACCACAGTGTCTCGATGAGTATATCCTGACCACAGGAGAGCAATATAACGTGCTTTCCTTGGAACACAGGATATTTTAGTACCTCCGTGTTAATGTGCGTATCTTCAGGAAGATAGTAATAGCCGTGACGCACAGTGACCTTTTTTGTGAGTACATCGTTCAACATAACCCCGACTACTGAGGAAGGTATTTCAGAAGCCGAATGGAGAAACATCCCTCGGGGTATGACAGGAAGGAATGTGTCGAGCGGGAACGTGCTACCCCGGACATTCACTCCTGTGATGTCGAGTCCATCAACCTCCTCAAGGAATTCATCCCGTCCTTCATCCCCGCATGTCACGATATTACGGCGTCCTCGACCGGTACACGGATACTTCACTGCCAAGACCTCATCGCGGTGAACATGCGGCGCAAACTCTCCAGCGCAGCACGTCTCGGTGAATAGCGATTGCTGAGGATCGTCGTTAGATTTGTTCGAAGTGGGCATATACTTTGCCGTTATCCTTGTTCAACACACTCCCTGCATACTGGATGCTTTCGCCAGCGCACTCCTCTATAATCTTGGTGTGTTTCGGTAAGAGTCTCCCCACGATCTCACCTCGTACTAAGAGCTCGTCACCTTTGACCGTAACGGCGGTACCGTTCGGAAGCGGTTTGGCAGGGCTTATGATGGCTTCGAATGCTGGCGGACATACGTTGTTAATATCGCGCGATGAATTCGAACCGCCGCCGGATCCACTCCCGCGTTTTTCCGGAAGGTTGATACGCACACTGTCGTTACTCTTACGATTGCCGCCTGATCCCATAAATTTGGTATAGTTAATGTGTTAATGTCGCTGTCCTTTCGTCCTGTTCCTGCGTCCAGAATGGGTTGCTCGGCGAGCCCGCTTCTGGTAGCATTGGGTAAACAAATGGTCGGCTATTACACAGTGTAATTGATGCGGTTTTGTTTATCAACTAGACGACTCGTAAATACGTGATATAATGAATACATTATGAAAGAGATATCAAAGAAAATCGGGGAGCGCATAAAGGAGGCCCGTGAAGAGAAGGGGCTGACTCAAAAGCAGCTCGGCGAATTCCTCGGCTATTCGCCGATGGGTATCTCCTACTTTGAACAAGGGGTTCGAGAAATGAAAGTGAGCGACATTCAGAAGATTGCGGGATATTTCGGTAAGGATATTTCATTCTTCCTCACTCCTAGTTTGACCATGTTCCGCGCTGACAAAGGAACCGGCATGGAGGCTGGTGCGGCAAAGTCCCTCTCGGACTTCGATGCCTTTCTTGCAAAGCGTAAGGAAAAATGAAATCGCATACGCAACACATACAAGAGATCGCAATGCAGGCGATAGAGAAAGCCGGGTGCAAACAGCCACCAGTGCCTGTAGAAAAGGTCGCCGAGGCTATGGGGCTGGATGTGGTTCCTTTTGCTTTTCATAATAAAGTCTCAGGTCTTCTAAAAAAGGAAGAGGGTGTGATCGGGGTGAACAAGACACACCATCCGGTTCGGCAACGATTCACAATCGCGCACGAACTCGGGCATTTTTTGCTCGGACACGGAATGGGTGAGGAATATCAGGAGGAGACAATTGATGATGTATTTGATAAACCTCGCCCCGAAGAAAGAGAGGCAAATCTTTTTGCTTCGTCCCTACTTATGCCCGCTGACTGGGTGAAGGAGTATGTAAAGAAGAACGGTATGGAGATTGACGCACTAGCTCAGACTTTCGGTGTAAGTAAGCAGGCGGCAACAATTCGACTCCTGCATCTAAAACTCATTTAATTATTTTGGGAGCTTCGCTGGTTTCAGACCCGCCAGCGAAGGGGCCGGTGCGCGCACGGGAGGGTGGGGCAAGCACACTAGGATTGGGCTACTGGATTCCCCCTCTCTCCCCGCCA
>CAYJBK010000174.1:0-2555 GCA_964368365.1 uncultured Candidatus Saccharibacteria bacterium | reverse complement strand
GAACCATATACCCACAATATTGCGACCGCAGAACGCACGGGTGGCATCGTTGAGCCTCAGATCATGAACCAATGGTTCGTCTCAATGAGCACAGAGTTCACCCTTCCCTACTCCGAGATCAAAGGCGTAGCATCTGGTTCGAAGACAACGCTCAAAAAGATCATGCAAGCAGCTATCACCGAAGACCAGGTTACCTTTATGCCCGACAACTGGAAAAAGGTGTACTCCCATAGAGTAGAAAATCTACGAGATTGGTGTATATCCCGCCAAATCTGGTATGGGCACAGAGTTCCTGTGTGGACTAAGGGGAAAGAGATGGCAGTTGGAGAGGCTCCCACTGGTGATGGATGGATCCAGGATGAAGACACTCTCGACACCTGGTTCTCCTCGGGCATCTGGACATTCTCCACACTTGGTTGGCCAGAAAAAACAGACGACCTTGCCACGTACCACCCCACCGATGTCCTGGAAACTGGGTACGAGATCGTTCTTCTCTGGGTTATGCGCATGATCATGATGACAGGATTTGCTCTCGGCTCAGTCCCCTTCCACACCGTATATCTCCACGGGACAGTGCGGGACGCACAAGGACGAAAAATGTCGAAGTCACTCGGAAACGGGATCGACCCCATGGATATTGCGGCAAAATTTGGTGCGGATGCAGGGCGTATGGCGCTTATCATTGGCAACACGCCCGGCACAGACACACGCATTTCGGAAGACAAGATAAAGGCATACAAACACTTTGCCAATAAGCTCTGGAACATCACCCGATTCATACTGGAGAATACAGCTGACTATGATCCAAGCGAGGCACAGGGGCCTCTCGCTCAAGGCGATACAGCACTGCTTGAAGAATTCTATACCGTGGTGCGGGATGCGACGAAAGATCTCGATGAATATCGCTTCTATCTTGCAGCTGAAAAACTGTATCACTACGCATGGCACACACTCGCAGATAAGATTATCGAGGAGGCAAAACTCCGCCTAAAGCAAGAGAACGGCACCGAAGACCGTCGGTCGATCCAATGGACGCTTCTGGAACTCCTGCGAACAACCATTACCGTGCTGCACCCCTTTATGCCATTCGTTACCGAAGAAATCTGGTCATCACTGCCAAACCGAGACACGAGCATGCTTATAGTCTCGCCATGGCCACATCTTTAAACCTGCTCTCGCCGGGCGTTTTAATTCCGATTATCGCTGGATTTCTTCCTGCCATCTTCTGGCTCTGGTTCTGGCTTCACGAAGACCACGAACATCCTGAGCCAAAACTTGCCATCGCGGGAGTTTTCTTGGCAGGAGTGGTCGTGACCGCGCTCGCACTTCCCATTCAGCAAAAAATTCCAGGGCTTCTCGAAGGAAGCGCATCGAACCCCACGTTCCTTATTCTCATCTTCTGGGCTCTCGCTGAAGAAGTAGCCAAATATATCGCCGCCGCATATGTAGCACTCACCAGTGACTACTTCGATGAGCCCGTCGATGCGATGATCTATATGCTCACCGCAGCGCTCGGTTTTGCTGCGCTAGAAAATTCGCTTTTTCTGTACCAAGCCTTCCACACAGGTGGCGCCCTTAAAACATTTATTACTTCAAATAATCGCTTTCTCGGAGCATCATTACTCCATATTGTTGCCTCTGTAATAACAGGCGGTGCCCTTGCGCTCGGCTTTTATAAGAAGCCGATGATCCGAACACTGTATACTGTTCTCGGGCTTATCACCGCAAGTGTGTTGCATGCTTTGTTTAACTTTTTTATAATAAGGGAGACATCAGGCGATACTCTCTCGGTACTCTTCGTACTCTGGCTTTCCGTCATCGTCATGTTTCTTTTCTTTGAGAAAATTAAGCATCTTATAAGGCCGCGCTAACCGAGCTCCAAACATGGCACGAAACAAACGATCATTTTTTGAACGAATCACGGGCGGAGTAAGCCTCGAGGCAGACACCGACGACCTATCCGAATCAGCTCTTGCCAAAGACGCTCCAGAAGACGACTGGGCAGACGAGCAGGGCGAGGCTCAGCTTACCGTAGATGTATATCAAACCCCGGCCGAAATCGTACTGCAGGCCATGGTAGCGGGCGTAAAACCAGAAGACCTCGAGGTAAACATAACCCGGGAGATGGTGACCATCAAAGGCATGCGGCACAAACACAACGAAGTGCGCGAGGAGGACTTCTTTTCACGCGAACTCTACTGGGGTGCTTTCTCACGCGCCGTTCTGCTTCCCCAGGAGGTAGAAGTTGAGAAATGCGAAGCAGCAATCAAGCATGGACTCCTTACCATACGCATGCCGAAGGTGAACAAGGAAAAAAGCCAGAACCTCAAGGTAAAGTTACTGTAATCAAAAAATCCCCCGGGCGGGGGATTTTTTGATTAGGATGATGGTATGGTTTTTGCCCTGCCTTTTTGTCCCCAGATAAAAGCTGCGCAGATACCAAGGATAGATACGCCCCCCAATGTAGCAATATTAAAGAATATCGCGACAACGCCAAGCACAGAAAGAAACTCCGAGAACAGAAGAGTCTTGACGAGAGAATCCTTATACACGAG
>CAYJBK010000173.1:0-2584 GCA_964368365.1 uncultured Candidatus Saccharibacteria bacterium | reverse complement strand
CCCTGGTCGCGTATTTTCTTTTCTCAATTCATGTCACGTTTTTCGGATGGTACCTGCTGCCCTTTATATTTCTCCTCATTATGAACGGCTGGTGGATCGGATTTATTGTTGGTGCGCTTATTCTTCGATTTGGTACACGCATACAGTCACTTGCCTGGACGTGCGTCTGGCTCTTTTCTCCCTTCATGGCGATCTATTTTCCTGTCGCGGTTCTTCCGCTCTGGGCACAAAAGATCGCGTATGTTGTGCCCGGCAGCCATGTTTTTGAGGCGGCCCGAGAATTTATTGCTACTGGCCTCATAAATAGCAGAAGTCTTTGGATCGCGTTCGTACTAAATCTCGCGTACCTAGTATTTTCAATAGTGCTTCTTCGTATGAGCTTCAAGACCGTGCTCAACCGAGGATTGGTAAAGTTGCAGTAAGTCTGCTATTCTTACCCCGACTTTAACGGGAGTTCTTTCCCAATACAGTACGAAGAGGTGACTGTGCGTAAACGAACAGCCCTGCTCTCGGTCTATAGTAAGGCCGGAATCGTCGAGTTCGCTCGCGAACTCGTGCGTCTCGGGTGGGATATTTTGGCATCTGGCGGCACCGCGAAGGTGCTTCAGGAAGCCAAGGTCCCAGTCCGAGACGTCGCGGAACTGGTGGGCAAGCCCATCCTCAAGCATCGTGTGGTGACGCTCTCTCGAGAAGTCCACGCAGGGCTGCTCGCCACAACGACCCAGATCGACCTCGAAGAATTGGAATCTCTCGGGATTCCGTTCATCGATCTCGTGTGCGTCGATCTCTATCCGCTCGCGGAGGAAATCTTCCGCTTCGGATCAACCTGTGAGTCGGTGATCGAAAAGACCGATATCGGCGGGCCGACGATGCTTCGCTCGGCTGCGAAGGGCCGGCGGATTGTTATCGTCGACCCTGGAGACCGTACCTATGTCCTGGCCTGGCTCCAGAATGGCGAGCCGGACCGGGAGCTTTTCATCATGGCACTCGCCGCGAAGGCAGAGTACGTGGTGGCGGGTTACTGCTTGGCGTCAGCCAAGTATCATGGCGGTGGAACGTATGATGGCGTCCTCGGGACCCGCGTGCGTACCTGCGCCTATGGCGAGAATGCGTGGCAGACTCCTGCCGCGCTCTACTCGACTGGCGGTTCGGATCCGCTCGCTCTGGACAAGTTCACGCTCGCCCGAGGCGCGGATCCCAGCTTCAACAACCTCGTGGATCTTGATCGGTTGCTCCAGTCGATAAGCCACATCGGAGCCGCCTTCATCCTGAGGAACGGCGCTGTGCCGTACATCGCTGTCGGTGCCAAGCATGGCAACCCGTGCGGTGCGGCGATCTCGTCACACGAAAAGCACGACGCTATCCGTGACATGGTCATGGGTGATCCGCGAGCGATTTTGGGAGGGCTCGTGATCATGAATTTCGCATTGGACGAAGGAGATGTCGAGCTCCTCCTTACATACAGGCATGCAGAGGGCCGCCGTCGTTTTGATGGCGTCATCGTGCCGGCGGTTACGCCTGCCGCTCTCGCGGCCTTGAAGCGCAAGGGCGACAAGTGCCGCGTGTTCGTGAACCCAGCGCTTCAGGAGCTCCTTGATCTCGACCGAGCACCTCGGAAGAGGTATGTGCGGGGAGGCTTTCTCGTTCAGCCGAACTACGCATTCGTGATCGACCTCGAAGATCAGGAGATCGAGGCAGTGGGTAATCTCGAGCCGCAGCAGGCGCGTGATCTCACTCTCGCGTGGGCCGTGGGGTGTACGAGTAACAGCAACACGATCACGCTCGTGAGGAACGGTAGGCTCATCGGTAACGGCGTCGGTCAGCAAGATCGCGTCACTGCTGCGGAGGTGGCGGTGAAGCGCGCGCGAGATGCTGGGCACGATGTGGAAGGTGCCGTGGCGTACTCCGACAGCTTCTTCCCGTTTCCGGACGGCCCGCTGGTGCTGATCGAGGCTGGTGTGAAAGCCATCCTTACCTCAAGCGGTTCCATCAACGATGTCGAGACCAGACGGGTGTGCGCCGACCACGGCGTTGCGCTCCGCATGGTCCCCGACAAAAAGGGCCGCGGCTTCTTCGGGCACTGATCCATTTCCTACATTTTTAGTTAACGCGCTTTGCTGGTCTTCGACCGGCAAAGCGCGTCCCTGTTTTACACCAACTTCAATTCGTAAGGATTTGTCTTGCGGAGTTCGAAACCGAGTTTTTGATATAACTTATTGGCTGCTACTCGTATTGGACGAGAGGTGAGGTCTATGTGGCGAAGTTTTCTTTTCTTCGCGATCGCGATTACTTCCCGGCAGATTTGTTCACCAAGACCTTGTCCCCGATACTCATTGAGTACAATGACATTATCAATATATCCCGTAAAACCTCGTACGGCGTGAAGGATATTGAGTGTGCCCATACCCACAAGCCGTTTGCCGTCTTTTGCTACCACAAGCGCAGTGTATTTGTTTGCCACAAGTGCCTTTAGTATTTTTAGCGTAAGGGGGGGATATTTTGAAGGATCGGTCGAAAGTTCATTCATTAAATTCTGGATATCGCTAAGCTCTTCTCTTCCTACTTTTTTAAGTGTTGTAATCTT
>CAYJBK010000172.1:0-2604 GCA_964368365.1 uncultured Candidatus Saccharibacteria bacterium | reverse complement strand
CCCGCATTCTTTTTCCCTCAATAACGAAATCCGAGAACCATGTTTTCCACAAAGAATACTGGTCTGGATTTGCGGTTACAATCGCAAACTTTCCTCCAGGCTTAAGCACTCGTGCGAGCTCTTGTGCCGCAGCCGAAAGATTTTCGATGTGGAGCCACACAAATACAGACATTACTGCGTCAAAGGTTTCTTTGTTGAAGGGGAGCACTTCAGCGCTGCCAGCTACAAATTTTTTGTCGGGATAGAGTTCGTGCGCTCTGGCTCGTAGGGATGCGGAAGGTTCAACCCCCACGTATTCCGCAGTTCCAAGAGTAACTTTTTCTGAACACACTCCTTGTCCCGAACCAACCTCAAGTATCTTTTCGGGCCTGTGGGCGCTTATCCATCCAGATAACCAAGGGTAAATCTCTCGCTCACGAGAATCGCCTGTCCCGGACAGGCTCTCGATCCATGTAATCCATTGTTTCGCCACTTTCTTGTCTGCAAATGATCCGGTATTCATTTTAGAAATGCTTTCTGGTTACCGCTTCGATTTTCTATAATTTTTGCCGCAAACACGCCCTGCTCAGCTTCGGGGATTTTTGACATACCCAGCCCTGTCTTGTGCGAAGGGGTAAGATTTTTCTTCAAACTGCCAGACTAGGATTCGAACCTAGATTGATGGATTCAGAGTCCATAGGCCTACCGTTAGCCGATCTGGCAACAAAAATCCGAAGGGATTTAGTATCACGATACTACCACATTTTGCTCAAAAATCCACTTTTCTTTGCCCCGCGTGACTCCTCTGGTATACTAAGAGTACGGAAGACGACTTTGTCGGCCATTTAATCACTTGAAGAAAACGTATGGAACCAAACGCACATAAGGTAACTATTTTTACGACCGATTCATGTATGTACTGCAAGATGGCAAAGCAGTACTTTAAGGAAAAAAATGTTCCATTCACCGAAAAGAACGTGGGGACGGATGCTGCTGCGCGTGAGGATATGATCAAGCGTTCAGGACAGTATGGTGTGCCGGTGATTGATGTGGACGGTAAGCTTGTCATTGGCTTTGATAAGCGGGCTTTAGCCGATATGCTCGGTCTCTAGCTTTCTTACTAAATTTCAAATGGTATACGACCTTATAATCATAGGTTCCGGCGCGGCTGGGCTTTCTGCCGCTATTTATGCTGGTCGGTATCTTATGAAAGTGCTTGTGATAAACGGTGAGTTTGGCGGCGAGACGGCGAAGGCGGGAGTCATTTGGAACTATCCAGGCGCAAAAGGCATTGATGGCTACGAGCTGATGGAAGTCATGAAGGGCCAAGCGGCAGATGTGAACACAGAGTTTGTGGACGGTAAGGTTACCGAGCTCAAGAAGACCGATCTTGGCGTGGAGGTTGTGCTCGATGGCGGAGAAAAGTTTTCTGGCAAGACACTCCTTATTGGTATGGGTGCTGAGCGCCGCCGACTTGGGCTTCCGAACGAGAAAGAGCTTACTGGGCGTGGCGTGCATTACTGCGTGACCTGCGACGGTCCGGTCTATACCGGCAAGACCATCGCTATGGTAGGTGGCGGTGACGCCTCTATTAAAGGAGTGAATCTTGCGGCGCAGTTCGCCAAGAAGATTTATCTTATCTGTCGCGAGAAGGAGCTTATGGCCGAGCCGATCAACTACGAAGAGATGAAGAGGCTGGGCGATAAGGTGGAAGTCTACTTCGAGACAGAGGTACAAGAGATCGTGGGCACCCAGCACCTTGAGAAAGTGGTGCTCACGAAGCCCATCAACGGATCAACGGATTTTGTGATTGACGGACTCTTCATCGAGATCGGGGCTGAGCCGAACCGAGAACTTCCGCGTGAGATCGGTGTAGAAATGGACGGAAGCGGATACGTGGTTGTGAATTCACGCATGGAAACAAACGTTCCTGGTGTATTTGCGGCAGGCGACGCTACCAATTTCTTTGGTCGATTCAAACAGGATATTACCGCAGCAGCAACGGGCGCAGTGGCAGCAACTTCGGCATACGAATACACAAAACAAAACGCAAATTCCTGATGGCCACGCGAGTTCTCATGTTTGGCTGGGAATTCCCCCCGTATAACAGCGGTGGTTTGGGAACGGCCTGTGAGGGGCTCACGCGAGCGCTGGTAGAGGAAGGGGCGGATGTTACTTTTGTATTGCCCAGACGTATCCCGGTTTCGGTACCTGGGGTTCGTTTTGTGTTCGCGGATATTCCGGAGGCTCGGGCGGGAGTAGGCGCGTATCTCTCGGAGAGTGAGCATGGGAGACTGTACGGAGGAAGCCTCATAGAGCAGGTTCGGCTCTATGCCCAGGCGGCTCGGCAGATAGCGGCGAGGGGTGAATATGACATCATTCACGCGCATGACTGGCTTTCGTTTGGTGCTGGCATAGAGGCGCGTGCGGTTTCCGGAAGGCCACTCGTGGTTCATGTACATGCCACGGAGTTTGATAGGACAGGTGGCGGCACGGTGAACGGCCAGGTATACGAGATTGAGCGGCAGGGAATTGATATGGCAGACGCAGTGGTAGCTGTGAGCAACTACACGAAGAATATGCTCGTCGACAGGTACGGTGCCGATTCTGCAAAGATCACCGTAG
>CAYJBK010000171.1:0-2609 GCA_964368365.1 uncultured Candidatus Saccharibacteria bacterium | reverse complement strand
AGGTGCGCGAAATGGCGCGGGGATTCGGCTTACCCAACGCCGAGCGCAAGGGCAGCGAAGGGGTGTGGTTCGTGGGCGAGCTTGACGTCTTTGATTTTCTGAAAGCGATGATTCCCTCCGAACCGGGGCCGGTGCTCACTAGGGCGGGCAAGCATGTCGGCGAGCATCAGGGCGCGGCGTTTTACACCGTTGGCCAGCGCCACGGCATCGGCTCTGTGGGCGGAGGCACGACTTACTATGTGGCGGAGAAGGATATCAAGCAGAATGTGCTGTACGTCGCGGAGGGCGAGAGTGATGCCTACTTATATAGAAAGGAGTTAACTGCGGGACAGGTGCATTGGATTTCGGGGAACGCGCCTGAATTTCCGCTTCGGTGCGCGGCGCGCATCCGCTACCGTCAACCGTTGCAGGTGTGTGCTGTTGAGCCGGCAGCCGGCAGCTGGCAGCTGGGTGCTGCGCCACTAAAGGTTACCTTTAGCGGCGCCCAGCGCGCGGTGACACCCGGCCAGTCGGTGGTGTTTTACGACGGCGATGTTGTTCTGGGGGGTGGAGTCATTGACGGATGACAGCGTCTGTGATAAGACGGAATTGCGGTGCACCTTGAATTTTAAGGGGGAGCGAAAACTGAACGCAAAGGAGGTGGCGGATATGGATGCGGATATGATAAGGCAACTCCGCGATGACTTGTTCGGAGACAAAAGCGGAGCCCTGCGGCTGACTTCTTTTGAGGAATTGAAGCAAAAAGTCAAGCCTGGATGTTATGGGATAATCCTCACTGGCCAGACCGGCGCAGACAGGGAGAAGATTTCCATAGTGTTGCCCGGGGAGACCTTTTGGGACGAGCTTGCGGTGTCAGATTTAGATCCGATGCGGGTGCTTGATGAGGGAGAGGTCTATCTCGTACGGTTGTACAAAGAGGGGATCCGGGTGTGTTGGGCGCATGTGCCATGGAAAGCGCTGGAGGAAATCAACGAGGAAATGGTGGCGGAGATTTATTCGGAGCTTGAGCAGGCAATCCACGCCGCCTTTGTGTCAGGGCTTGTGCTGGGGTATGTCACAGGCGGCGGCGGTGACCTTTAGATGGCTAGGTGCCACAAGTTGTGAATTCTCAAAGGGGTGGATGCAGAAATTGCATCCACCCTGTCATTTTTATGCAAGGTGCCAAGCAAAAGTGATTTCCGCTAAATTCAATTAAATTCAATATGCAGTGTTTTCAAGCTATAGCTTGAAAACACTGCATATTGTTACTGCAAAGTACATCAAAGTACATCATACGTACATTTGCATTTTTCTTATGGTACAATAGATTGAAGAGGCCTTTTACAAGGAGGGAGTATGAAGGAAAAGCTTTTGAAAGCGGGATTGGTGACAGGCGCGATGGGCGTGGGAGCTGTGTTTGCTTTCAGCTTTCAGTTCATGAAAGAACCGGTGAGAGACATCGTGCTCGGCGGGGTGGCGGCGACTTTGCTCATTGTGTGGATATTCTGGCCGAAGCCGCAGAAGCGACTTAAAATGAGAAGGAAGGAAGACTAAAAGGCGCGTGAGACAAACACTCACCGCCTTTTACGTTTGTGGATTGCAAAAAGCGCGTGAAGAGGTACTATATAAGAAACCGGTCTTTTACAAAGAGAGAGAGGGGGAGGAGGCGGAGTGAGTTTTGCGCAAGGCAGTGCAGAAGCTCATGCCCCGGGAAGAATTTCTGAGTTGGTTGGATGCGTTGCGGAAGGGAGAGGAGTGAAATTAAGGAAAGCCACATGAAATGTGACTTTCTTTGCCTATTGACAAAGTCATTTTTTTATGATAGGAAGTAAGAGTAGGAAAGCTGGCTGATGGTATCTTAACAAAATGAGGGGGGGTGAGTCGGATGGATATCCTGAAAATGCACCTGCTTGATCAGATCAGGTCTGCGGTGCGCGATGCAGAGCGGCCGCTTGACCGCAGGAGGTATTATGACAGTATGGAGAGCTACTGCGAGGTGGCGCTCCAGAACGGCGGTTTGGATTTGCACGATGTCGGATGTGCGCTTGGAACGACGTTGCCGTGCTCGCGGTTGAAAGCGGATGTCCTTGAGCATGTTGCGTGCTGTGCGGTGTGCCTCACCACATTGCGTCTCTGGTCCGACCATTCGGTTGAAGAGGCAGAACGGTGGCTGCGAGGGATACAGTTTGCCCAAGAACAGCGTCTCATTGAGCAGGCGGAGGAAGTGCTGAGAGAGGTGCTGGCGAAGGCGACGACTCCTCTACAAGTGTTTCTGGAAGAGCCTAGAGAAGAAGATCTGATTATTCTTTAACGACAACCGAATCTTTGAAAAGGAGGCAAGCATGTGGATAGATGAAATCTTGAAGGAAGCGAGGAAGATAACTCGAGGTAAGTACATCGATGCTGATTCTCCCGTACAAGAAGGGGAGGAGGTACTAGGGTTAGCGGACAAGGGCGAGCTAGAGCTCTACAGCCTACTAAGGCAAAGAGGTAGGGAGAGAAAGCGACTCCTCAAAGCGTCAACGGGCAGCGTTGCAGCGAAGCGGGAAAGCGACTTGCGTGCGCAAATGGAGGCGATTGCCAGATCGGAAGAGCGTCGTGTAGGGAAAGAGTGTAGATCTCGGTGGTCG
>CAYJBK010000170.1:0-2615 GCA_964368365.1 uncultured Candidatus Saccharibacteria bacterium | reverse complement strand
CTTGCAGAGATGGGCATGAAGCGACTCACGCAGCTTATTGTTGAGCTTGCGCATGGAGTCCCGGCAGAAGACGTTCTGGATGTGTATCCAAACCCTGAGAAGCCTCGAATGATCGGGGTTACCGCAAAAGATACGCAGCGTATTCTCGGTGTTGCTATCTCAGAAAGTGATATTGGGAAGACCCTCGACCGCATCGGCTTCACTTGGACGCCGGGCTTCCAAGTCGAGATTCCGCCGACACGACTTGATCTCGAAAACATGCCGGACATGGTTGAGGAGATCGGACGCTTCTATGGGTATGAAAATGTAAAGCCGATACTTCCTCAGTATACCGATCGAGCGCCCGAGCCGCTCAAAAGCTATTATTATTCTGAGAAGATTCGAGGGGTGCTTGTGGCGGCAGGTCTCTTCGAATTGTATCTCTATTCGATGGTGTCGGAAGGGGAGCGTGAGCTCGAAAATCCTCTTTCAGAGAATAAGAGCAGGATGCGCGTCGCGCTTGCCCCAGGCCTTTCTGAGCGACTCGCTTTCAACTTAAAAAATAAAGATATTTTGGGGCTTGATCATGTTTCTCTTTTTGAGATTGGCAACGTGTATCCACGAGGAGGAGAGCGTGCTCACTGCGCACTTGTTTCTTCAGACAAAAAGATAGAGCTCGTGAAGTTGCTTCCGTGGCCGGTCGCAAATCTTTATAAGGGCTCGGAAAATATTTTCGAGTTTAATCTTACCGATCTCGTAAAAACACTCCCGGATCCTGATAACTACCGAGAGCTTTCGGCGGTCCAGCCATCCGCGCCTGTATATAAGACATTTTCACCATTTCCGTTTTCGGCACGAGATGTGGCGGTGTTTGTGCCTCACGAGGTTTCGGAAGAGGGTGTGGCTGCGCTTATACAAAAACAAAAAGGGCCACTGTGTGTCCTGGGCCCGCGTCTTTTTGATACGTTTACAAAAACATTTCCCGACGGAACGAAGAAAACATCATATGCATTTCGCCTCGTATTCCAATCGCCAGATCGCACACTCACGAGCGATGAGGTGCAGGCCGTCATGGAGTCTATTTGGCTAACTTTGAACGCAGAACCGGGTTGGCAAGTTAGGTAAATTTGTGCTATACTGAGCCCACATCTATGGCAAAAGAAGTCTCAAAAAAAGGCGCCTATGGCGCCGAAAGCATTACGGTGCTGGAGGGCTTGGAGCCGGTCCGGAAGCGTCCGGGTATGTACATCGGCTCAACCGGTATAGACGGCCTTCACCACCTCATCTGGGAAATTTTTGATAACTCACGCGACGAAGCGATGGGCGGCCATGCCAAGGAGATCGAGGTGGCCATTTTGCCAGGAAATATAATACGCGTCGTCGATGATGGGCGCGGTATTCCGGTCGATGTACATCCCAAGACAAAGGTCTCTGCTCTCGAGACGGTTATGACGACCCTCCATGCAGGTGGTAAATTCGACAACGAAGCATATGCCGTTGCCGGAGGTTTGCACGGCGTGGGAGCCAGCGTGGTGAATGCACTTTCAGAGTGGACCACCGTCGAGGTGCATCGGGATGGCGGCAAGTATAGCCAGTCGTACAAGCAGGGCAAGAAGCAGGGGCCAGTAAAGAAGGTTGGTTCCTCAAAACTTCGCGGTACCATCGTGACGTTTAAGCCAGACGCAACCATTTTCTCAGAGACAGTATATACCTGGAATCGCATCGTGACTCATCTCCGCCAGCAGGCGTACCTGGTGAAAGGACTCCGTATTCGAGTGATCGACGCGCGTGAGCTCGACTCTCACTTCATGACAGAGATGGAGGACACGTACTATCTTGATTCTCTGAATCTCGAGGCGCCATCCGAGACTTTTTATTTTGACGGCGGACTCCTTTCGCTCATTAAGTTCTATAATCTCAAGGAGAAGCCGCTTCATAAGACGATTTTTTACGTAGAGAAGACCGCGGAGAACGTGATGGTGGAAGTTGCGCTTCAGTATGTGGACGAGATCGACTCACGCGAGGTCAGCTTCGCGAATAATACTTCGACGAGTGAAGGTGGTATGCATCTCACCGGATTTCGTACGGCGCTTACGCGCGCGCTGAATGACTATTCACGCAAGAATGAGCTTATTAAGAAAGACGAGGATAATTTTACCGGCGACGACGTGCGCGAAGGCATGACCGCCGTGGTTTCTGTAAAGCTCCCAAGCCCGCAGTTCGAAGGGCAGACCAAGTCAAAGCTTGGATCAGTGGAGGCTCGGAGTGCTGTTGAGACGGTCTTTGGCGAAGCATTCAATGCGTTCCTTGAAGAAAATCCAGACGATGCCCGCACGATCATTGGAAAGGTGTATTTGGCCCTTAAGGCACGGAAAGCAGCCAAGGCTGCGAAGGATAGCGTGCTCCGGAAAGGTGCGCTCGAAGGGTTCACGCTTCCCGGCAAGCTTGCTGACTGTCAGTCGAAGAGCGCCGAGGACTCCGAAATATTTATCGTAGAGGGAGATTCTGCCGGTGGCACCGCAAAGTCTGGACGTGACCGTCGTACCCAGGCGGTGCTGCCACTGCGTGGAAAGATCTTGAACATTGAGCGTGCCCGGCTTGATAGGATTCTTTCCTCTGAGCAGGTCAAGAATCTT
>CAYJBK010000169.1:0-2648 GCA_964368365.1 uncultured Candidatus Saccharibacteria bacterium | reverse complement strand
GGCTTGATTTGAACACCCACCGGTATGGGAGCTGAAACAAGTGTTGTGGTTGGCGTAATTGTGGGCTGAGCCGGCGGGATCGGAGTTTTAATACTCGTTTGCGTAGTAAGATTTACGCGTGGCAGAGGCTCTGCGTCGGCCTGCTTTGGAAGCGGACTGGGTGCTGGTGCTTCGGCATCAGTGCGAACCGTCGGCACGGGCGGGGGTGGAAGTCGCGGCTCTCCGTGACGAAGCTGTATTTGTGGGCGGAAAGTCTCCTGGGTTTTGTGCCGAAACTCTCGTCGTACATCCACCTCATTCTTAATGTTCTCGCGAATGCTCTCGATCTGCGCCTCAACCTTTCTGTCCTCTGTTTTATTATCTCGAACCCATTCATCGTAGGAAATTTCATCTGTATAGGTTTTCACCACAAGCTTTTCTGTTGTCGTGGCAGCTTTCTCTATCGCAACGAACGTATTCGCTATGACGAGAACCTCTTCTTTCTGATCCTTTTTCCGCGCAGCGACTTTCCCTTCGGAGCCAATGACGGTAGATTTACCATTCTTGGCGACTTGTACACCAAACGCTGTACCGCGCACGGTCACGACCGTGTTTGCAGTTTCCACTTCCCATACAGAGTCTGGCGTCACGAGACTTATGACCTTACTCCACACTCGACCAAGCGAAAGCGAGAGTCGAACTCCGACGGAATCACTCTCTGGGTCATAGCTGGCCTTGGTGATAGTGAGAGTCGTATCTTTGTCGAGACGGACCGTTGAGCCATTCGGAAAATAAAGATTCGCAAGGCCGAGTGAATCCACATGGAGCGTATCACCCTCTTCCAGCTCGTCGCCTGTTTTGAGTTCTCTCAGCTCTGTACTGCTCGCGCTATTCCAGAGTGATAATCGGGGGGAGAGCACCTCCACCCATGGCTTTCTGAGCTCCTCCTTAGGAGCCTCTTTTGGCGCGCCGGTACTGTTTAAAGAAAGATACCCGCCGATGCCGGCGAGAACGATGACTCCAAAAGATACAAAAAGCTTGTTCATATGGCATTACACTCTATACTATATCGGCATTCTAGCACCTGAATCTCCCGATGACTACCACTGAATTCAAACGCACCGTCCGCGCACATTACAGGAAAAATGGCCGAAAAATGCCGTGGCGGGAAACGAGAGATCCCTACCGGATCGTTGTCTCAGAAATAATGTTACAACAAACACAGGTTGATCGGGTGCGTATAAAATACGAGACATTTATCAAACGTTTCCCAACATGGAAAAAGCTCGCCGATGCACCGGTCGATGCCGTGCTCCGTGAGTGGCAAGGGCTTGGCTATAACCGACGTGCCTTGTTTCTTAAGCGGATGGCGGAAGTAGTGGTACAGACTCACAAGGGAATACTTCCGAGTGATCCACTAATATTAAAAACGCTTCCTGGAATAGGGAAGGCGACGGCGTCTGCTATCGCTGCCTATGCTTTCAATGTCCCGACACCATTCATTGAGACGAACATTCGCTCGGTCTACATTCATCATTTTTTTCCTGAAAAAAGCGGCGTTCGAGACGAAGATCTCATGCCAATCATTAGTAAAACGCTTGATACAAAGAATCCGCGCGAATGGTACTGGGCGTTGATGGACTACGGAACGTTCATAAAGAAGACAACGCCCAACCCTTCGCGCAAAAGCGCGCACCACGCAAAAAAAACAAAACTGAAAGGCTCACTCCGTGAAGCTCGAGGAGCTGTGATAAAATTGCTTGGACGAAAAAAGATGACTGAGAAGCAGCTAACACGAGAAAGCGGCATAGAAGATGGTAGGATTGAGCTCGCGCTCGGAGCCCTCATGAGAGAGGGGTTTATTCATGAGGTTCGGCGCACATATATTCTCGGATAGCATAGACAGTGTGTGTAAAAGTTTGTAGTCTTTCTAGGACCCGCGAACACAAAAATCGAAGAGTGGAGCCCTGCGGAAGATGTGCTGACTGCCCGACTCATCACGTGCCTTATCACCTCGCCCGAGCCCTTCACCACGATCAGCTGGTGCTCGGAATTCTCTGAGGCCCAGACCGCGCCCTCACCGCTGTTCATATACGCAGGATGCATGGTATCGTGCCTGTATGAATGGCCTAGAGTATACGCCTCCCAGTTTCCTTTCCTGGCTTCTCGTCATGGGATTTTTCACCGAAACAAAATACCCAAAGCCCGGCGACTTCGTGCTCTCCTTTCAAGACTCTGAATTTAAGTACGTAAAACAGCTTGGTAAAGATGGGGAGGTGGAAGACGTTCCAGAACCACGTCACTTCTTCTTCACGCTCGGCAATGAAGAGCTCGGACGCCTCTATGAAAGATTCCTAGAATCAGATCGATGACAAAGCAAGAACGCACTAGAATAATTCGTCGGGAGCTCAAGAAGCTTTTTCCGCATGTGCGATGCTTTCTTAATCACTCGACACCGTGGGAACTTTTGGTGGGTGTTATTCTTTCTGCGCAGTGTACCGATAAAAAAGTCAACGAAGTTACGGCAAAGCTTTTCAAAAAGTATCCGAGATTTCAAGATTACCTAACCGCGAATTCGAAAGAATTCGAGAAAGATATTTTTCAGACCGGTTTCTATCGTGCCAAGACGAAGAGCATATTAGAGACAGCAAAACTGGTTAACGAGAAAT
>CAYJBK010000168.1:0-2649 GCA_964368365.1 uncultured Candidatus Saccharibacteria bacterium | reverse complement strand
CCCGCGAGAAGGCACGCAGCCAAAATCGCCGCCTGGCCCACACGATCCGCAGGAGTCCCCAGTGCAATGAGCGCTGTCCTGTTCTCCTTGAGCGCTCGGAGTGAACGACCAAACGAGCTCCTGGCAACAAGCGATTCGATGCCGAGAGCAAGGAAGGCCACTACCGCTTGAATACCTATCAGCGCGAAAAGTGTTGCCGCAAAAGCCGGCCGAGGAACCCCGGAAATTCCGAGGACCCCACCCGTGAGAAAGTCCAGCGATCGGATCAGAGACTCGAGCGCCAAGATACTCGCAAGTGTAATGACCGCAAAGCTGTCGTTCGAAACGCGAGAATAAAAGAAAGCAAATATCACGCCAACAACGAGCGAAAGAAGGAGCCCGATACCAAAAGAAAATCCCAGACCCGTTCCCGCTTTCGCCGCAATCGCATACCCATACGCACCACACCAAAAGGCCGTTGGAAAACCCAGAAATAAAATACCTCCGAGGCCAAGCGTCACGTGACTGCCTACGGCAGCAATCGACGCCTCCCAAATTCTGCCAAAAGTCGTGAGAATATATCCCATCTTTTTATACTTCGCGAACGCTCTTTACGAATATGCCCTGGGGCCGAAGCGCGAGAACGATGGCCGCGATGCAAAAAACAAAAACAAGTCTCCAGTTCTCAGAAAGGCCCGGAACATACCCAATGATGAGGCTCGGCACGAGTGCAACAAGATACGAAGCGCATACCGTACCGCGGAGATCAGAGACACCGCCCATAAGCAACACGACAAACGCCGCTACCACGAGCTGAAAACCCATGAGCGGTGTGAGAGCAGTATGCCAACCAGAAAGCGTTATGACCGTACCGGAAACCACGGCTGCAAGCACATAGGCGACGCGCCGAACCACTCTGTTATTGACGCCGAGCGACGTTGCAAGCGCGGAATTCTCGGCAACGCTGCGGAGCAAACGCCCCGCCTTGGTGTAGGTCACGAGAAGCCACGCGAGAACGGTGAGAACCACACCAAGACAAATGGTAATGACCCCCGGCAGATCAAGCTCAAGGCCGAGGAACCTAACCACCGGCAGAATACCGGCCTGCAGATTCTTACCATCGGTACCGAAAAATATGGCGACCATCGACTCAATAACGATGCCAAGCGCAAAACTGGTGAGCAGCCCGAGGAGCGGCTCCTTACGCACCGCAAAGGTCTCAAGGAGTTCAGAAGAGATTAGCCCTAGCACTGCTCCCACAAGAAGGCCAAAAGCAATACTCATCCAAAGAGGCCAGCCAAGCGTTATGCCCCAGTAGAGCCCGTAGACAGATGCGACGCCGATTGCCCCCGCAGCAAGATGAATAATACGACTCGCTGCAGAAACCAAGTAGAGACTCGTAGCAACCATCAGTATCAATGTCCCCCACACTATTCCGAAGAGCAGAATGGAAGCAAGATACATGTCGTAGCTGGAACTACTGCTGGAAAACGGCTTTCCCGTTTTCTATGTGGTATACCCCACCCTTGGAACCCTGCTTGAAGCTGTGTCCGTTGAATGCGATCGTTCCCAAATATCCGGTAAATGTCCGAGTTGAGAGTGCGTCTCGTACCGCTTTCTGATCATTTCCCAACTCACGAATGAGTGAAGTCACAATAGTAAGATCGTCAATCGCGGCGGCTGTGTAGTAATTTCCAAGAGACGGGATCGCGCCATCGGTCGCCTCTATATCTGCTTTGTATGCCAAGAATACGGGATCTGTGAGATTTGGAGCGTCCACCACGATCATGCCGTTTGCAAAGTCACCAACGGACGTTCGCGTGTTGTCTCCTAGATATGCGATCTGGGAGTAAATCTTATACCCCTTCCAATCTTTGACCTCTGCGAGCTGCTTCAAGAGGCTTTCTGCCGTGACACCAACATTAGGATTCAAGAGTATCGCGTCGGGATTTGCTTTTCGTATTTTGGCAAGAAGATTTCTGAAATCGCTCGCACCCTTAGGGAAGATCTCGTTCGCAACCACCTTAACATTCGAATACTCAGCGATCTTCTTCTCCCATACGGTCTTGATACCGATATTGTAATCATTCTGTTCAGAGATGATGGCGACCTTAGTGCTCGAGCTCATGACGTTTGCAAGCGTCTCACCAATAACCTGGTCTGTGTAGGAAAGTGTAAGCACGTAAGGACTTGCACCTTCTATAGTCGGGTTAGATGAAAGGAAAGATACAGCAAGCGCTTTCCCGTCTTTGGTAAGCGGGGCAATACCAAGCGTCTCAGAAGAGCATCCACCGGCGAGCATTATCTTCACACCATCGATGTCTGTCAGCTTCTGGAAGGCGCTTACGGCGTCACTGCCTGAACATTTGCCATCTTCATATACGAGCTCAAATTTGGTGCCTGCTTCTGCGTTGATCTCGCGAATGCGATGATTCAATATCTTCTGAGTCTCCTGGCCGTATGCCGCTGCGTCTCCAGAAAGAGGAGCGATAACGCCAATCTTTACGGTTTCAGCCGTGCCTGGAGTATCTGTTCCCCCTTTCATTGAGAATGCGAACCAGCCAATAATGAGTACTGCGATCAGCGCAATTATTCCCTTTCCAAGTGTAGTCATCTTAATGGTATTTAGAGCACTTTATAGAGTACGAGATCGGAAGAGAACACGTCTGA
>CAYJBK010000167.1:0-2759 GCA_964368365.1 uncultured Candidatus Saccharibacteria bacterium | reverse complement strand
CCTCGATATGAGATGTTGGTCATCTGGCGGCGGGAAGGCGATGTGGGTTTGTATTTCTTGATCATGGCAGTTTATTTCAGTCTTTATACAAATGCGATTTTCTCGCCCGCTTTAAGATGCACCATCGCCTTCTTGTAGCCGGACTTCATGCCCACTCGGCCACGGCTAACCACCTTTTTTGAAGGGATCCGAACAATAGCCACCTTCACGACATCAACCTTAAAAAGGGCTTTCACAGCGCGAGCGACCTGATCCTTATTAGCGCCCTGTGCCACCTTGAATGTGTAAACTGGGTGCTTTGGATCCTCAGCGCGGACAGCGCTTTTCTCGGTAACATGCGGATTCAAAATAACGTCAGTGTGGTTCATATAGTTCGTATTACCGTGCCTTATCAGCAAGAGCCTTTACGCTCGCCTCCCCTCCGGAGAGAACCAGGTACTTATACCGCACGAGGTCGAGCGGGTTTATGTTTCGAACCTCATCAACCATAACCGATGGAATATTGCGAAAACTTTTCTTGGTCGTGCGGTCTGTGCTTGGAATAAGAACTAGTGCACGATTTCCCGTCGTCCACGCAAGTGACTTCTCACCTGTAGCGCCCGCAAGATTCTTAAGAACGATCGACGCCTCTTTGGTCTTTGGTGCAGCGAAGGAGAGGCTGTCTACAAAAACAATCTGGCCCTCCTTTACTTTCCGAGAGAGAAGCGTGAAAAGTGCCTTCACTTTTACCTGCTTGTTCACCTTTCGGTCAAAATTTCGATCCTTCGTAGGACCATGTGTGACACCACCGCCTTTCCAGATAGGAGAACGGATTGAACCATGGCGAGAGCGTCCAGTGCCTTTCTGCTTCCAAGGCTTCTTTCCACCTCCACGCACGTCTCCCCGACCCTTCGTGTGGGCAATCGGCGCACGAGCAGATGACTCCAAGGAAACGATCACTTGGTGGACAAGGTCAGAATTCCACTTGAGACCAAAGACTGCCTCTGGGAGAGCAACTGTGCCCGCCTCCTTCCCTGCCTGATTGTAGACTTTTGCTTCCATGATCTTTGTATTATGCAGAGATTGCGATAAGGGTACCACGGCGACCTGGAATGGCGCCCTTAATGTAGAGCTCGTTTGTTGCTGCATCGAGCTTAACTACCTTAAGGTTCTTTACGAGCACGCGATCGCCACCCAGGCGTCCTGCCATGCGCATACCTTTAAAAACACGTTGGACACCCGCCATACCAAGCGAACCCGGAGCACGCTCAGAGTGCTTCTGACCGTGGGACCGCGGACCACCCTTGAAGCCGTTACGCTTCACCACACCAGCAAATCCCTTTCCCTTCGAAGTTCCCACGACATGCACCTTCTCGCCTTCAGCAAAAGCTCCCACAGTAATTACGTCTCCAACATTCATTGTGGCAAGCTCTTCTGGGGTTACGACCACTTCACGGAACGCGCGAGGATTCTTGAGTGCGGTATTCTTCTCTGCTGCCTTCTTTACATGTCCTTTCTCTGCCTTTGAGGTTCTGGCATCTTTCTTTTCACCATAGCCAAACTGTACTGCAGTATACCCGTCGTTTTCTACGTTCTTAAGCTGAGTAACTGTGACTGGGCCCGCAGATACAACCGTCACAGGAAAAACGTTTCCTGCTTCGTCAAAGACCTGCGTCATGTATTCCTTTGTGCCCAGTATGAATTTCATTGCGATAGTTTAGTCGGTCAGCCTTACACCATTTTGACGTCGATATTCACTCCGGAAGGGAGGTTGAGATTCGTCAAAGACTCTACAATCTTCGGTGATGGGTTCATGATGTCGATCACCCGTCGATGCACGCGCATCTCAAACTGCTCTCGTGCATTTTTGTGAACGAAAGCTCCCCGGATAACCGTGTATTTCTTGATACCTGTGGGAAGAGGCACCGGGCCACGAATAGTGCCTCCATACCGAAGAGCAGTATCCATAATCTGCTTAGTCGAGGCATCGAGCACCTTATGCTCATATGCCGAGATACGAATACGAAGTTTCTGCTCGTCAGACTTCTCCTTCTGTGGAGCAGTTTTCTTCGTTTTTTCTTTAAGCGCGGTTGCCATAGTTTTCTAGGTACTAAGAGTTTCTTAGAAAGACTAGGCGATAACCTTAGTTACCACGCCAGCTCCTACAGTCTTACCACCCTCTCGGATAGCAAAGCGCTGCTGCTCTTCAAGCGCCACCGGAGCAAGAAGCTTTACGGTGAATTTCACTGTATCACCCGGCATAACCATTTCAACGCCAGCGGGAAGAGTTACTTCGCCCGTAACGTCTGTCGTTCGAAGGTAGAGCTGCGGCTTGTATCCGTTGAAGAACGGAGTGTGGCGACCACCTTCTTCCTTCTTCAAAACGTATACTTCAGCTTCAAAATCCGTGTGCGGCTTTACAGAACCTGGCTTGCAGAGCACCTGACCACGCGAGATATCTTCTTTCTTAAGACCGCGAACCAGGATACCAGCGTTGTCTCCCGCGATACCTGAATCAAGTGACTTGTTGAACATTTCGATACCCGTAACCACTGTTTTCGCCGTATCCTTAAGGCCAACAACCTCTACTTCTTCACCCACCTTGATCTGGCCACGCTCAATTCGGCCTGTTACCACAGTGCCACGACCTTCAATAGAGAAGATGTCTTCCACTGGCATAAGAAATGGCTTCTCAGTATCGCGAACTGGCTCTGGAATATAGTCATCAAGCGCCTGAGCAAGCTCGAGCACCTTCTTTACCCACTCGTCATTCACATCCT
>CAYJBK010000166.1:280-2872 GCA_964368365.1 uncultured Candidatus Saccharibacteria bacterium | reverse complement strand
AATCACCGAAAAACTTGTTGCCGAAATCAAGACAAAAATCGCCCAGGGCGAGAAAGCCCAGAAAGACAACAAAGTGGAAAGCGGGGAATAGGTAAGCGTAGACTTTTCAGCGCTGGATTTGATAGAATAGCATTGCTATGGATCAATATACGTTTCGCACGATCATCGAGCCCGAAAAGCCAAGAGGGTATCATGGATTTGTCCCGCTTTTGAGTGGCGTACATACCCATGGCGACACGCTTTCGGAGGTAAAAAAGAACCTCAAAGAAGCAATCAAATGCCATGTGCAAGGTCTCTTAAAGGACCACGAATCAATTCCCTAAGAAGGAGAAGTTTTCGAGTTGATTCAGTCCCTATCTTTGAAAGAGTTGAGTATTGGCCGAAGATAATCCGTGCCGAAACTCCCCATTGTTAAGACCAAAGAGCTGATCCGAGCGCTTGAGCGCATCGGATTTTTTAAATTTCATCAAGTGGGAAGCCATGCCCAATTTAAATATTTGGATGGCAGAAGAATAACGGTTCCGATGCATGCAGGGAAAGACATCAAAAAGAAAATGCTCAAAGGTATTCTGAACGACCTTGAAATATCTGTTGAGGAGTTTCTTGCGGTTTTGAGGAAATAAGCCACAAAGAGAGAACCCGAAAAACAATGAGCCCCGGAAAGCAGCTCATTTTGTTTCATGCTCCACGCTTCATGTTTCGTGAGGGTGTGGATTCGTCCTTTCGCCCCGCACTACTTGTGGACAAGTCGGGGTTTACAATCTCCGTCGGGGGGGGGGTATGCTACCAGCAGTAACTAATAACAAACAACTATGGGGATATTTGGTGAAAAATATTCGAAAGAATCGTTTGAGGAAAAAAGTAAAGAAGCGGAGAAGTTAGCTGAAGCAAGATATCCCTTAGGAGAAGCATCTCGTACTGCCGAGGGTTCTGTTGAAGCGAGAGATCATGAAGGTCGAATTAGCATGGTGCGCCTTTTTAATGATTTAGCGACTAAGTTAGAAGATCGACTGAATTTAGCTTGGAAAGAAAAAGAAGCATTACTTGGTTCAGCTCAAGTCGAAGCTCAAGGCCTTAGGAAAGAGCACGATCGATTAATCAATAAAGCTAAAGAAGCGCTAAAGTCACTGGAGGATTTTGAACGAGAAAAACTCGACATGCATCAGGAGGAAAAGGAAGGTGCAGAAGAGGGACTCTCCGAGCAAGAAAAAGAATAGCCAGTAACACAAAACCCCGCACGAGCGGGGTTTTGTGTTTTTGCTACATGTCGTTATTCCAGCGATCGCGCGAATAACGACATGTTTGTAATACACAGACGACAGTTGTCTAATGCGAGAAGTGGTGTTTCTTGTCGATGGTGTAAGGCAACAGCGCCATGTATCGGGCGCGTTTCACGGCGGTCGCAAGCACGCGCTGATGCTTGGCGCAGGTGCCGGTTTTGCGCGGGGGGTACATCTTTGCCTGCATGGAGATGAAATTGCGCAAAAACGCGGGGTCTTTGTAATCAACCCACTGCGTGTTCGTTGAGCAGAAGCGGCATTGCTTTTTCTCCTGCTTCAACTGCTCCTCCATTCTCATGTGCGGCCTCCGACGAATCATTTCCTTTGGTTATTCGTTATGAGTTATTGGTTATTTGTTAGAAGGGTATATCTTTTACTTCAATTTCCTCTTCCTGGAGCGAGGGGAGCTCTTCGTGCGGGGCTTTCTGGGGGGTTCCTTGAGCCGTGCCTCCGCTTCCCCCCGCCTTTGGGCCCATTTGCATGTTCTCGGTGATGATTTCGGTGCGAAATTTCTTCGTGCCGTCCTGCGCCTCCCACGAGCGCGTTTCAATGCGCCCTTCCACGAACACCAGCTGCCCCTTTTTTAAATATTGCGCGCAGATGTCGCCGAGCCGCCCCCACGCGACGATGTTGTGGAACTCAACTTTCTGCTGGCGCTGCTTGTTTTTGTCCATAAAGAAGCGGTTGGTCGCGATGCCAAACGTAGTGACCGTCTGCCCCGACGGGGTCGTGCGGGATTCGGGATCCCGTGTGAGATTTCCGAGAACGAATGCCTTGTTTACATTCATGACTTATTTATTCAGTATTTCTTCCAGCTTCTTGTCCAACTCCTCCAGTTCCACCTTCTTCTCTTCCTTCCGCTCGGCGCCTTCTTTGAAGATTGCCTGCTCAATTTTCTCTTTCCCGGGCACCAGCTTTTTCATCCGCTCCTGCGCCGCCGCGCTTTGCATCGGCTTTCTCATCTGCGCGAGCTGTTTTTTGTCCACTTCGATAAGCAGGTGGCGCAGGATGTTGGTGTCAAGAGAAAGCTTGCTTTTAATGTCGGAAAGCTTTGACGGCTCCGCATGAAAGTGCACATACCCGAAGTACCCCTGCGTCTTGTGCTTCAGGGGATAGGCGAGCCGCCGCTTGCGGGGCATTTCCTCTTTGTTCACTTCGCCCGCGCTTGCGGCCACGACCTGCTTGACGCGTTCCGTATACGAAACCGCCTCCTCGTCTTTGAGGTCGGGGGTGATAAAATACGAAAGCTCGTAAAGTTTTTTGCCTTCAGATTCCATAAAATCAACTAGGCAGAAACCTAGAGTTCTTGCTT
>CAYJBK010000166.1:0-270 GCA_964368365.1 uncultured Candidatus Saccharibacteria bacterium | reverse complement strand
TGTTTCCATGGATTGGGATCCGGATGGCATCGTTTCATGAGTAATTCCTCCCTGTCAATAAAAGTGAGCGGCCCCGGGTTCTCCGAGGCCGCGCTCATCCTTAAACTATCGGGGAAGAACGATGGAGAGGGATACACATTCATTCCATTCGGCGATTTCGTACTCTCTCATACATGCTGAAGGTTCGTTTGCGCCAGTGGTGAACTGCGCGTTAAAGAAGCGTTGTGGTTTGTCGGTGAAAGGGTCAGCAAATTAGATCGGAAGAGCACA
>CAYJBK010000165.1:0-2915 GCA_964368365.1 uncultured Candidatus Saccharibacteria bacterium | reverse complement strand
GCATACGAGATCTCTACGTGTCTGGAGTTCAGACGTGTGCTCTTCCGATCTTTAGCCAGCCGAAGAAAAAGTACATTGAAGCGGTACATCTGACCGATGCGACCGAAAAACAGATGTGCGAAGATTTGGGAGTCCCCTGGGAAACCCCGAAAATCACCGCCATCCTGGAATCCTCCACGGCAACCGTTTCCTCGAAGACCAAAGAAAAGCTTGCGGCCTTTCTTGCCTTCATCTCTAAATCGGATGAGGATAAAAAGAGAGCAGGCGAGGAGAAGCTCAAATTCCATCGCGGGGGTGGGTGCGGCAACCAAGTCATCATAATGCAGATGCGCATCGCGGGATGCGATAGATGTGGTGGATTTGGGGCATGCGTATCGGTATATATCGGCGACTTTACCGGCTACTTCCCCAATGTAGTCATCTGTATTTGTCTCATGTGTCTCGCAGAAGAACCCTAATCGGGCTATCTTCACTCGGACGCCTGGCGTCCGAGTGACAAAGGAGTAAAGGTGCAAAGTATCTTTGTGGCATATCGAACGAATACACTGTTCGCACGGTATCTGCCCGAGCTTCTCGATGGACTTCCGGTCGTCGGCACCTTCGTGGTTCCATCTGGTGATCAGTTCGTGTGGGGCAGCCAAACTCACACGAACTGCAAAAACGCCGTGCTGGCAGCTTTGGATAAGGGCGCTGGTCTCCTCACAGACCTCACCTGTCATCCCTACCAGAGAATCGGGGTGGACTGCAAAGGAAGTCTTGCCTTCATTGACAAGCTCTTCTCTGAACAGATCGACGCCAAGAGAGAACAGTCTACATCTGTAGACAATCTCGTGTGGTTTGCCAAGGAGTTGGCAGAGGGGCGCTCTCTGAGACAGATCATCGTCGTAGAGCGGAGCATCGCCGATCACGATCTCGTGGGATCAGACAATCTGTTCCAAATGCTTTCTGGTACACGAGAGCAGCGCGCTGCGCAACGAGCAGAAGGGATTGCCGGAATCCTTGGAGAGAATTTTCCTGGGATCGAAACGGTGATCGCCCAACCTGCCGACCTTCTTCTGTGTCGCATTGAAGATCCCAACACTATGGTGGTCATCGATCGCCATGCCACAAATCATGTTCCGGACTATGGCGCACTTCGGCGAACAATCCTCTACACGCTTCCGTTCGAGGACTCGGCTCTCGGGCTGATTGAAAGAGGCAATCTCTCCTGGGAATTCGACATCGCCGAGATGCAAGAGAAGCTCAGGTTTTACTTTCGGGATGAGAAATAATTAGTTGTCCCAACAGGGCTCTGGTGCGATTCATCGCATTGGAGCCTTTTAATTTTATTGAGTGTGGCTCAAACGGTGGGAAGTGAGCCGCTCTTGCGTAGATAGATAAAGTATGGTATAGTACGCGCGGATAAGGTCGTCCTTCTGGATGATCGAGGAGGCTTGAAATGACACGCGAAGAAGTCGCCCTGATGATCCATTGGGAAACCATCTCCTTAGTTCTCCTACAATACAATAACCCAAAAACTCGAAAGGCTCGGTGTTCAGATGCGACACGACCTCGTGACAATGCTCGCTCGGATCAAGAAGGCGCTCGCGATGGAAACGGTTCGCGAACGCGTGCACCAGGACTTCGCGCTCATCATCGACAGCTTCGGCTTCAACGAGGGATTCAGCCTCGTGGAAACGTTCTTCCTCAGGCTGGAGCGGACGACCGATCTCCTGGCAACGGAGCTGAAGATCAACCTCGATCTGACCAACGCTTTCGCTTATACCGGCTCACTCGATTACCACCTCAGAACCGGGCTCAACACTCGCGCCGAGATCATCTGCAAGCAGGTCGCCCCGTATTTCAAGGGTGTCGACGGCCGGGTGATCGACTACGGCTGCGGTGACGGAAGCGTTGCGGTACGACTGCTCGAACGAGAGGTCGTGAAGGAGATCGTCGGGTATGACGTCTCGACTTACACCGGTGCCGACAAGGGTATCACCATCAAGAAGCTCGAGACCATCGAGGTGCCCGAGCCAGCCGGAAGTTTCGCGGCTGGTCTCATGACCAACGTACTCCACCACGAGGTGAAGAACGGGCTCATTCTCAGCGACCTCTCTCGGCTCATTAAGCCGAGCGGTAAGCTCGTCGTAATCGAAACGTGTCCCGAGAAGGATACGCTCGAAGACTTCGAGGTAACGTTTCTGAATGACTATATCTACAATCGCCTGTTCCATCCGAAGGACGACTTGCCGGTTCCCGGCACGTTCGAGACGGCGAGGGGCTGGGTGAAGCGCTTCGAGGCATCGGGATTCGAGGTCAGGGACATCGTCGAGCTCGGGTACGACCAGCCGCTCATTCGCGACTGGCACGTGCTCTACGAGCTCCAGCGGTTTAATTACAATCCGCTTTAATTATGACCCCCATGGAAAGATCAACGCATCTTCTGTGGGGGTCTTTTCTATTTGAGCCACGCAGTGGCTCAAATCCCACCAAATGAGCCGCATCTTCCGGGGAGCCTCTTGAGTGTTTGCGGGCGAAGCCCGCAAACACTCAACCCCGCTGTGCGCGGACGGCGGGTGGGCCAAGCACAGAATAAAATGGCTGCCGTTCCTGCCCTGAGGAAAGGGGTTATAGGGGAAGGGAATCAGGGCAGGACGACATTGTTTTGTGTGCTCTAGAAAGAGCACACAAGTATTTCTGCGCGTCCCCCGCCTTCCCCACAGATACGCCCCGAGCAGGAAGCAGCACGGATGTAAAACTACCACCGAACGTGATATAACTAGAGTGCTATTTACTGGGAGGGGCGTATCTGTGGGGACCGCATCGCCATTCCACAGGCCTTTTCCACTCCACCCAACTCCTCTCCGCGCGAATCCGAATCAGCAAAGGCTCTGTGGATGGCGTGCGGCGGACGGTACTCCGGCCGTCTGGCG
>CAYJBK010000164.1:0-2921 GCA_964368365.1 uncultured Candidatus Saccharibacteria bacterium | reverse complement strand
TCCCATTTCTCACCTCTATTCCTGAGGTGTTGCAAGGATCGATTGAATTCACCCAGTACGCAAGTATTGAATTCCGGACGCAGCTTGGATTGGATGGGATGCTTTCAAGCATGAGCAGAAAGGGAGACTGCTGGGACAATGCGTGCGCGGAGTCAATCTTCGCAACACTGAAACGCGAACTGATCTACCGGACGGTGTTCCAGAATCAGGCTGCTGCACAGAGCTTGATTTTTCAATACATCGAATCGTTTTACAATAGACAGAGGAGGCATTCTTATCTCGGGTATCTAAGTCCTGACGAGTTTGAAAGAAGAAAAGTTGCCTGACGCAGTGTACACTAAATCAGGTCAGGACCAGGTCTTATTCTTGAGACGCATGCCAAAACAGTTCGAGTTACTATCGGGTTGATGACCGACGTAGACCGCTTCAATGACGGGTTCAGCTTGAATCGTTGCCGACAAAAGAACAAAAGCCCACAATAAGTTTCTCATGCCACATTCTCTCCTAACCGCTTCGTATCGACTGTTGATAGTGTTACCGGCACAAACTTCACCCCACACTTTCGCATAACGTATTTGTGTAGCCGACGTGCGAGCGAAGCGAGCATGTGCCCGAAGTTCCGCCCCGGCGCGCGCGCTTCATATATTCCAAAATTCGCGCGCGTCCGGGCGAGCGAATAAATGGAGCGAAGCGGAATGTTTCGCGAGAGGAACGAGTGGCCGAGCACCGCAGGCGGCTTGCCCGCCGAGGAGCGGAGTGGCTACATGGAGTTATGCGAAAGTGCCCCCGGCCGGTTTTCAGACGACTTGATCTAAGCGAAGCTCGGGAAAGATTGTTTTTATCTTAGCAATTGTGTTCAGTGCTGGATTGGCAGTACGGGCGGATTCGAGCCTTTGATAACTGTAAAGATTCTTCATGCCCAGACGTTGCGCCGCTTGTTTTTGCGTTAACCTGTGCTTAAGTCTCGCGTTACGTAGCAGTAGTGCAAATGCGATGGGCGCGTGAACAGGAACGGCGACGATCCCCTTGCCTTTGGCTGAAGCCTTCGGAAGTGGAATAATAAGCGATGATGTGTCCGGCTCTTGCAAATAGAGATCAAGCGCCTCTTGCATATTTTTCGCAAGTTCTGATTGAGAATCAGCCTGAGTAGAACATCCGGGGAGCTCAAGACATTGCGCCCAGAGCCCGTCCTTATCGCGATGAATTTTGAAATGGTATTTCATGACTTTTGCTCTTTCTTCAAATGTTTCAGCAGCTTTCTCTCTAATCCCTTCTTAAGCTCTCGATGCATCGGAATAGTCTCACGATCCTCTTCTTTGCCAACGATCACGTGACTTCCGCTTTGGCGGAGTTTCTCCCAGCCGGCGCGGATATACATTGAAAGCATTTCCTTGCCGCTGAGTGGCACGAGTCCATAATACCAACTATATGTGGTATGTCAATTCTCTTTTCCCCGGCCGGGGTACGAGTTCAAGACATAGGTAACGAAATAGATTCAAGACATCGGTAACACTTTTCGAGAAAATCCCAGGAGAAAGCTGGGATGCCATGGAAGGAGGTTAACGTAATGAGTCAGAGAATAGAATTCGTGATCAGAGCGATGATGAAGCAGGAGAGCTTTTTGTATCTGTGTCGGGAGTATGGAATCACGACGAAAACGGGATACAAGTGGCGGGAGAGATTCCTTCAGAAAGGCCGAGCCGGCCTGGAAGAGGAATCGCGCAGGCCAAAGAGCAGCGCCCAAACAGCAGAGGATATTATCTGCGAGTTGGTTCGGATCAAGAAATTGAAGAGCAACTGGGGTCCAAAGAAAATCCGGAATCTATATGAAGTGGGCCACCCGGGAGAAAAGATTCCATCGCTGAGTACGGTAAGCCGGATCCTTGAGAAATCCGGATTCGTTAAGAAGAGAAAGCAGCGCAGGATTGCAGCGAAGGAAGCGATTCAGAATCGAGTTGTCCCGGAGAAATGCAATGATCTATGGACAGTAGATTTCAAAGGATACTGGCACACATCCAAGAAAGAGAAGGTCGAGCCTCTGACAGTACGCGATGAATATTCGAAGTATATCTTCAGCATTGCGATTCTTGAAAAAGGCGATACTTCCTCGGTAAAACGAGAATTTGAGAGGCTTTTTAGAGAATACGGTCTCCCGAAAATGATCAGATCGGACAATGGTCCGCCGTTCGCAAGCCGTGTTTCCATTCTAGGTCTCACCAAGTTATCTGTTTGGTGGATGTCTCTGGGGATTCAGCTGGATCGCACAGATCCTGGAAGTCCGCAGCAGAACGGAGGCCATGAAAGACTGCACCGCGACATAGCTCTGGAGCTCGAAGGGAGAATCGCGGGCGATCTAACCGCACATCGCATTCGATGTGAAGAGTGGAGAGTTGAATTCAACGAAGAAAGACCGCACGAGAGTCTTGGAATGAAGACACCTGCAAGCGTGTACGAAAAATCTGAAAGAAAATACGAAGAGTTCGACGACTTTGACTATCTGCCTGGATTCCAGAGCCGTCAGGTCAACAACCGGGGATACACCAATCTCAAAGGCCAGTGTTCATCAGCAACGCGTTCAATGGATACAATGTGGGATTAAAAATCACAGAGACCGGTTGGGAGGTTTGGTTCGAAACCAGGCTGATAGGCTGGATAGATCCGGTCAGTTTTGTGCTGGTTTCAGTGCAAGAAAAGAAAGATGCGACATAAATAGTGTTACCGATGTCTTGAGTACAAAGTGTTACCGATGTCTTGACTGCACCTAGGGGCATTGCGACTAACGTATTTGTGTAGCCGAAGTTGCGAGCGCAGCGAGCAATTTGCCCGAGTTCCGACCCGGCGCGCGCGCTTCTTATATTCCAAAATTCGCGCGCGTCCGGGCGAGCGAATAAATGAAGCGAAGCGGAATGTTTCGCGAGAGG
>CAYJBK010000163.1:0-2954 GCA_964368365.1 uncultured Candidatus Saccharibacteria bacterium | reverse complement strand
CAGAAATCGCCCAGATGGGCGGGTTCACCACATTGGCAAGATCATAGGCGCCGTGAATCGCCGCTCCCACCGCCCCTAAAATTCCCAAAATCAAAAATGTGAGCGCAAAATGCGGCTCCACGTCTTTGAGGTGGTGAAAAAGCACCACCATAACGGGGATGGCCAAAAGCCCTCCCAACAGTAAAAAAATGGCGCTCCACAGCGGATTTTTTAAAACTACGAACGAGACAGCGTACAAAAGCCCCGCCACCCCCGCCGCGAAGGCATTAAGAGAGGCGTACGTATTAAAGCGAAGCATAAAATTATTAAATTAAGCTGATAATACCTATAGATATATAGTAGCACAAAAAGTAAGGCCGCCTCGCGTAGAGACGGCCTAGATTAAGAACCTCCTTTCTTTAATTTGGCGAGAATTCGAGGAATCCTCGCCCCGTACGATGAATACTTCATCCAGCTGAATTCCTTGAAGAGCCTCTCTAAAGCCCTTGTAAGGCCAAAGGTCGTTCAGGAACAGCCTCTGGTCCAACTTTTTCGGTTATCAATTGTTCAAGCTTCCCGATATACCGAAGCGCCTCCTTAATGATTTTGATCTTCGACACGCAAGAAGAACATTGCTCCTCTTTCCAGTCGAAGTCTTTCTCAATGTGGGGATCATGCTTTTGCTGTCGCAGCGTTTCTTTGGTAAAGCGACGTTTTCGCGTACCGGGTCTAAACGTCTCTTTTTTCCTACGCCATTCAGCCTGCGACATGCCGTTGTCTTCGGCCTCCTTCTTCTCATAGGTTTCTTCAACGTGCTCCCGGACAGCGCGGTAGAAGGTCGTCTTATCGAAGCTATCATTGATCTTGCAGTAACGATCAAAGATAGCCTGATAATCTTTCTTCCGCTTGTCGGTATCGTTCTGATATCGCCCTACAAGGTGAATCATGAACGACAGTACCTGGTCCCCAAGGAGCATGAACGTCGCCTTATCGAACAAATTTACCATAATCGTCCACCCGGCAAGGGTGGCGCCATCTGGCAAATCATAATAGGCGAGGTATCCAGCTTCCGTTGAGAACTTAAACGATTCCCAGAATCGCTGAAAAACGCGCATTTTGTTCCAGACAGAGACCACCATATACCTGTTCTCGTTCTGGCTGCTGTGATATCTTGCCATCATCTCGTGAAGTTTGAGCAGATCCGACGGCAAGGATGCGATCTCACGCGCAAAAGACATTCGCCTGAGCCGCAACTTGATCTTCTCCCCCGTATCTGGATCAATGAGTTTGATCGGCGGTTGATTCCATGCTTCTGCTGTAAATGCCATTGTGTTCCTCCTTCTCTACGGTTAGATTGAAACTCGAGAGTATCGCTTCTCGTCTTCGTCGCCTTTCACGCAACGCCTGACCTATCCTCTGTCTGTGGTATCTACACGCATTCCATACATGATACCTGTTCCGATATACCGACCTAGGAGCTTCGCAGCCGGGAAAACTGCACGTCTCATCGCTAACGCTCGCCATCATGCATAGAATCTCCGGGGTGTATATCATGAACTTCAGGGCAGCTTGCCGCTGTGTCCACTTGCGTGCAAGGTACGCACAATCAACAGAACAGTACTTCGCAGATTGCGCCGCCCTCGCGGGAATGCACTTGAATGGTCTCCCGCAGATGAAGCATGGCCGCATCTCGTGATTTCGAAGGGCCTCATGAGCACACTCCTTAGAGCAGTACTTTGGAGGTCTCCAGCGCATTCTGTTCTTCGGGAAGCTAAAGGGCTTATTGCATTGAGGACACGTTCGGCAAATCCGTCCCGCCATGGATCGATAAAGCGCGTAGCATTTCCTGGAACAAAATCTGCCTTTCCCTTGGCGAAACTGCGAGGGATACCGTTGAACCGGTTTCCCGCACTCCCGGCAGGGCCTGCTGGTCTTCTGGAGTCGCGCTTTAGAGCTTGCACTTGCAAACTGAGACCTGCATTTCAGAGTGCAGAACTTACCTCCTTCCTTTTCTACAGTGTGCCTGCGTACATAAAAAACGCGCTTGCAATGCACGCAAGTCCGCTCCCGTAATGCATAATACTTCCGGCGGCATCGACGAGAGCAAAACTTAGTTCGCTCCTCCCATTTCTTGTAAACCAAGAACTTCTTCCCGCACCCTAAGCAGTCAGCCGGTGTGCGAGATTCTCTGTTCCTCCTTGCATAATGGCATTTCCGCGAACAGTACTTGCCCCATCCTCGGTCAGTAGCGCTCCGCGGGCATCTAAACGCTTTTCTGCAATTTAGACACCGCCTCAGAACTGATCGATTAAGGTGGTAGCACTCAGTTGAACAGTACTTCCCATTCTCACTTTTTGCCGGCTTCTTGTGGCAGTGTTGGCATAACTTTAATATAGGCTCTCCTTTCTCTCTGAGCGACAAAGACAAAAGAGATTGCAGCTTCTCGGTCTGACTTTCGGTTGTTTCGTTTTGTAAAAGATCCATTCATCGTCTCCTTTCTTCTCCACGAAGATAAACCAATTTTACCCATTCGTCAATAGCTAAAAGAGGGGTGTACCTCAATTAACAATAACACGGCAAAAGATGGGGAAGTCCTTTGCACTAAATCAAATGCTTCTTTAGAAAAGCGCGACCCGAGCCGGACTTGAGATATTTTTCAAAATTAAAGGCGGTGTATTTGTTTTTGAAAGCAAAATAAGCGATTAACTTTACTGGTCTCCTATCCTTTGTTGCTGGTATCTGACCTCTGGAGTGGCGCAACATTCTGTCTTTGAGATCAGAAGTACAACCAACATATGGCCTTTCATCACCGCAACTTAAAACGTATACATAAAACATAGCGAAGGTCTCTGCAGCGACGAAGCCCTCCGTCGCTGTCTTCTGCGGGCATTGCCCGCCGAAGCCAGCTATGGCGGGCGAAGGCGGGCCCGACCGGATTTGAACCGGCGATCTTTCCCGTGACAGGGGAACGTGTT
>CAYJBK010000162.1:0-2965 GCA_964368365.1 uncultured Candidatus Saccharibacteria bacterium | reverse complement strand
ACTGGAGTTCAGACGTGTGCTCTTCCGATCTTCTAAAAATGAAGTTCGAGAGACCGATATCGCCTACTTCCAAAATTGGTGTGGTCGTGGATATGGGAGACAGGATCGGTAGAGAAGGAAGAATTCCTGGAGTAGTGAGCTCGACGGAAGACCCGGCACCCGAAGAAAATCTTCCAGCAGTATCTCTCACAAAAAGTGTATAAAAGTAGGTTTCTCCTACCGCCACATCAGTATCTGAAAAAGCTGTTCCCCTACCTTCGTAGAGAATTGGCCCATCAAAAGGATCGCGAGGAAAGAAGCGCGACGAACGCAGAATTCGAACGGAATCAAAGGTGCCACTGGATGGATTTTGCCATCGAAGTGCGACCCTTGAGTCAATCTGCTCGGCAGAAAAGTTTGCCACATTGGGGACCAGCTCCGGCACGATGGTCTTCTGGGTACGGAACGACTCATTCGTATGTTGGGCAATCTGATTTTGATACCCAAAAGAGAAAAAGGAAAAGTAGTACCGCGTATCAGGCAGTAAGGGTGCGAGCACTACGGAGCTGTTCTGGGTCAAGCTTGTCGTTTCAATAGTTCCGAGCTCAAGATCGGGGGTAAGACCCCAGCGAACACGACCGAGTGCGGGATGGTTTGTATGCCAAAAAATAGTCGCATCCGTAAGGCTCGACACAACATAGACAGTCGTTATTTGAAGCGGAGCCAGCGCTTCTGAAGAAGCTTGCGTCTGGGGTGATCCACCACCCAGAGGTACGCTTGTCGTCACAGAGGATGTTGCCTCAGGAGTTGTACTGCCTATTTGAATAGAAGTTGTAAAAGATGATCCAGCCGCCATGAGCCGAGCGCACGGAATACCCAAGAACAGTAGCAGAGAAAAAATTCGAAAAATCTTTATGCAGATCATCTCAGAGAGCAAGCGCGGTTACTGTTGATGTTGCTCGATAGGTGCCATTCGCCTGGACATGAGAAGCACCAGATATGAGTCGGAACTTCACTGTCGTTGCTGTACCCGATGGATGGTTTCCCGAAGTTCGCCCTGCGATAGTTCTGAGACTCGTAGTCAGCGGATCCCAGCACTGATTTACTGTGTCACTTGCTCCTGTATTACATGCGGATCCATTGTCTTTATATCGGGCTGCGATATCCGTCCCCTCCGGAGTAAAGCCGAATTCGGAATCCGTAGCAGCAACAGTAAAATCGAAGTCTGGAACTGCGCCAGCAGGAGTATAGTCCGCAATACTATTTGCGCCAGACGTCATGGCGGGCGACGTACTTGCGCTAATTGAAAGCGTATACCCGGCGGGATCATCAGTCGTCACCGTCACGGCCATGGCGCCATTCGCCGTCCCCCCGCTAGTACCCCCAAGCGAAGGAGACATTGTCACGTCAGACACGGCAGAAATTGAAAGAAATACCTCCTGCATCTGCTGATACCCCCCATAGAGACTGTAGTTGGTGCTCGAAGTAAGACCCGTACCAACTTCACCCACCGTATCAGCGACACGATAGTTTGTAGAAGAAGAGTCTACTCCGCTGATATTCACACTATCGCTCTGAAGAGAATAGTTCGTGCTCGACATTACCGCCGCTCGCACAAAAGAGGCGGAGAGGCATAAGGCTCCGGCGAGTACCGTTAGCGCTGTTAGGTACGACGTCCTATGGTTATGTTTGTAAATAGCCATCGGATACAGAATACCACAAGAATGATGATGAGAAATCCACCAAGAACCAATTTCCAGGGAAGAACCCAAAAAACGAGCGTTTTTTCGTCAACAATATCTCCCTCTCCGTATCCACGATTTATAGATGCATGTGCCGTATAACGCCCAAAGAGAGTCTCCCGATCCCACGAAACCTCGCGAAGGCGGAGCGAGTCGGGTAACGCATACCAAGGATCGACTTTTATCGTCCCGACTGGTGACCCAAACGTATTCTCTATATCTATTTGTCCACGGGGATTGAGGTAGATACTGCCATTGTTCTCGAAGAGCAAGCGAAACACCACGGGACCAGCCTGGAGCACAGATGCTCCGCCGGCAATAGAAAAATCCTTAAGAACTCCATCCTCCTTAACCTTTCCAGGAATTTTTACAAAAAAGAGTGTCCCGATACGGGCAATAACAGCGTTGGTACCAGAAACATCTCCCCCAGAACCACCTCCCGTCTCGGGACGAGCGGCAAGCACCACAGTTCCATATCTACCGCCCGGCTCCGCATCGGAAGGAATGGAGATCGTAACCGGAATCGTTGCCCTATCACCATTCTCGAGCGTCACCTCGGGCGACGAGAACTTGATAAAGTCTCGAAGAGAATACGGCCCATGATCATCACCCAAGAGCACCACCGTAGTCTCTTGATCCCGAGAACCCTTGAAATCTTCTACAGTAATATCAAACGTGGTCTTGCGGCCCGTTCGGTTAGTGACATAGATAAACGAAGTAGAGGCGCCACCGGGTTTTATCTCAACTTCAACCTTTCCCGGCCCCACAACAAAGTCTCTGTTGTTCCCCAAATTACTGAGGTGTTCAATGGTATATGCACCGTGGGCAAAGGAAACAGACAAGAGAAACACCAAACAGACAAGAGAAACCAGGCGAGACATCCGTATCATAGAAGTTGTAATGGTTACCGTGAGTATACCAGGTATTCTACAGCCCCTAGCAAAATCGCGCTAGTAACGGTACTAGTTGGTGGTAGCAGTAAAGGTCGTTGTTGCTCGATAGATGTCTTCGACAGGAGAGGTGTTAGGATTTACCGTGAGGCGGAAAAAGATCGTTGTCGTGGCACCGTTCAGAGATGTTGCCGAACTTCTCACAATAGTCGAAGTTGCTGTTGTAGAGAGGCCATACCAACAGGTGGAGGAAGCGTTCGTATCTGCCGATCCCGCGTTACATACCGAAGTATCATCCTTGAACTTTTGAGCAAGGTCAGCGACATTCCCGCCGACCAGTGGGATGCGCTGCAC
>CAYJBK010000161.1:0-3047 GCA_964368365.1 uncultured Candidatus Saccharibacteria bacterium | reverse complement strand
CCTGGATTCAATATTTCTGCATGTCGCACAATATATCTTTTGCGACTAAGTAATGTAGCCATAGCCTGGGCTCTGACAAAGCGGCTAGGATTCAAGAGTGGACACTTCCCTAGCATTCAATCGGCACTGGAGAGGCGTATAGAGCCTCGTATACATAAATTCCTATGCCCACTTCCCCAAGGGCTCCATATTCAGGCGTTCTAGGCCGTATAAATATTTCACTCAAATATCGGGGAAGTGGCACTTCCCTATTTCCCCCTAAGCTAGGGAAGCCGAGATTGGCGAGCCGAGATTAAAAAAGGCCCACTGTATGGATATTTCAGGTAGGGGACTTCCCTGTTAGTTATGACCACCTCTTGAGCAGCTTCTCTATAAGGAGAAAACGATATCCCAGAGCTACGTGCCAGACTACCGCTACAAGAATAGCGACTCCGAAATAGCCAACCGAGAGAAAGATCAGGTATTCGATGAGCGGCAGTGATGAGAATTCCCATGTCCACAGGTGTACGAAAAGATTGGTAATCTCGGTGACCGCTCCCACCACCATGGTCCAGATGAAGAAGTGCACCAATCGTGCCCGCTGCATAAGGAGCGTATGGGGGTCTGGGACGATGTTGGAACCCTTATGCAACCGTGTTAGGGTTCTGTCCAGAGTTTCAGGCTAGCTAATTGGTGCCAAAGATTGGCATTAGCTAGCTGGCCTGATGCCAGCTCCCTGCAATCGGGATTCCCAGATGGAATGGAGATTGAAATGTTCAGCAAGAATAGAAACCCGAAAGACATTCGGCTGACCGCACGCGCCATGTTGGCGCTACGTGTTGCTGACCAGGCTCTTCGCAAAGTAATGCACAGCGAGACGGCTGGTTGGACTCATGTCGATATTCGACAGATGTCGATTGAAGTTCAGCCTTGGGACTTTAAGAGGAAACACACGGCTATCTATCTTGACGGCATTTTCTTCGGCCAGAGAAGTGAAGATCATTATCGTGGTGCGGTCTTCGTACGAATGGCAGAAGAAAATGGCATCTGGCGTTCTACCATGGTAAACGTGAACTGTGAGAATCGAGTTGGGACACAACCCAACGACCCAGATCCCTATCACTGGGGCCTCAAACCAGTGACGTGGTACATAAGTGACTATGAAAGCGAGTGGCTTTTCACTAGAAACGGAAGCCCCAGTGATATCACTGCAATCATTCCCGTGCTTACTACCCGTTAGATTTAAGATTAGTTTGAAGAATTACAGAGGCGGTCTCCGGACCGCCTCTTACTGAATACACTTATGTTGGGCTTACGAGGCCGAACATTTTAGTTGCTGGGGGTCTGGGACGATGTTGGAACCCTTATGCAATTATGCTAGGGTTCTGTCCAGGACCTTGGAGAAGCAAATGGCAAATGGTGAACTCTGTAAGACCTGCCGATGTCAGGAAACAACACACGAGCTTGAGCCCAAATTCACCTGCTCGAGCTTTGAAAGCGAGGTGGAGCACCAGGAAGACTGTCCGATTCTCGATTGCAACGGCGACTGCGCCTCGACTATCCAGGCAGAGGACTGGAAAGCTCAATGTGCGCAGAGGCGCCTATCGCACGTTTGGTTCATGAGCGGACCAGATCTTGTCGTCTTGGACATCAACACCTGAAATGATGACGTGTAGCAAGCGCCGCGGATACCAGTTCGCGGCGCTTTCTTGCTGGCAGACTAGGTATCGAACCAACCAAGGAGACTTCTATTTATCCCCACTTTTGTCCCCAGCTTGTAAACAGTATGCACAGTTGGCAGTGCAAGAGCCGATTGATACGATTTCCATACCGTCCGAAGGGAACTTCGGCGGGGCAGATAGGGAGCCAGGCCATGCAAATGGAAACTCCTCCCTATCGAAACGCTCGATCGGTCCCTCGGAAGAGAATGTAGTCTTGACTGCCCCTCTCCCCTTCTTCGGAAGAGGAAAGGCAAGCAGGAAATCCGACAAGTCGTAATACATTCTCTTTTGAGGTGCGAGGTCTCGTATCTCGCATCTAGCTTAGGCCCACGGTACCTATCTGGAGAAATTTCCATCAGCGATTCCATAAAAGCCGCCTTCGGGCGGCTTTTATGTATATCATTGTCAGACACGGTAGCACCGGGATGAGTAGGAGCTAGAACGCAAGGGCGCTACCCGTTAGTGCTGTTCAAGATGTGTTCCTGCTGCTGGGATGTTGTACGCCGCAAGCGTAGTGGCGAGCTCATCACGTTCGTTTCGCAAAGCCCCATTGTCCTTCTCCAGACGCCGGATCCGCAAGCTGTCGCGTATAACGCTCGGGATGGAAACGGCAGCCGAAAGCGCTATGCCAGCCGCAAAGACGAGCAACGCAACGAGCGCGAGCGGGCTCTCGAACTTCCAACCGAGGAAGGAGAGCGCAACTATGGCGGTATTCTGGAGTGCGAAGATAACGAATGCGATACCGATAACGAAACCGAAAAGGAGTGAGATCATGGGTGGTTGGTTAGAATCCTACGGTCCAAACGGTCCCACGTAGCGGGAGCATTCCGACGAGCTTCGCATTCGTGTCGACTGATACGACGTCGAGCATAAGGGTCCTACCGAGCGCGGTGTACATGCCCGCATTCAGCGCTGCCTTAAGCGTAAAGATGCGCATCTGGCCAGGAGCGAGCTCGGCGTGAAGAGGGACATATACCTCGCCTTTCTTGAATACGCTCGGCACTATGGTGCGTGACCCGCCCTTGTCATCATTCGTCGCGAACGTCGTTATGACATCGGCCTGCGCGGAACCGTTCTGACGAAGAGTAAATCCTTCTATCGTGGTCGTCGCGTTCGTAGTGTTCACGAGCTTCACGTATGCGACCGGGATTGAGCTACCGAGCTTAGCGGTACCACCGAACAGAAGGGGCACGGAGGAGACGGAAAGGGAGGCGGACGACTTCCCTGTCGCCTTGCCCTTAGCCTTTGATTTGCTGGTCAGGGTAAGGGTGCCCTCGTCGAGCGCGTCCTTGGACTTCTTCGATTCATAGACGCTCACCGTATAGTCCCCTCTCTTAAGGGTGCGGG
>CAYJBK010000160.1:0-3073 GCA_964368365.1 uncultured Candidatus Saccharibacteria bacterium | reverse complement strand
TGCTTATGAAAGGACGGCTGTTGATCTTGTAAAACGCGAGCGCGAGTGAGATTCCCGCAAAAGGAGCGAGGAGTATAAATGCGAGAATCTTCGAGACTGGCGATACGAAGCTCCAGACAAGAAAGCTTGCTCCTCCCCCGCCAAGCAGATAAATAAACTGTTTGAAAGTGAGCGGACCCACAAGCTTGTCTTCAACTTCAATAAATTGTGGTACTTGAAATTGCATGGCGCTCTGTCTAGTATAGCATGTTGTAAGAGTTCATCGTGTGTGCTAGTCTATAACTATAAGTGGCTTCGGCCTCGCTCCGATAAGGGGCAAAAAGAGAAAAGCCGTCAGACTAAATCTTTGACGGCTTTTCGTATGGTTTCAAAAATCTTGTTATCAAGATATCCGATTTTTCGCAGAAGTCTCTTTGTGTCGACTACCCGTATTTGAGAAACGAGCGCACGTGCCTCCTTCCCTTCTACTGGGCCAATCGCGGGACGGAGCGAGTGGGATTTGCCCGACGTTGTGAGTGGTACAATGAGACATGAGTGCCTACTCAATCCTTTTAAGATAACCACAGGACGTGAATATTCTTCTCCTGACCCATCTTGCTCAAAACCAATATTCGACCCAAGAGAGCACCACCAGATTTCCCGTGTGTGGAAAAATAATATATCTGTACGGTGGTGAAGCTTTGTTTTTTTGTTTGTCCAATCTTGGAAATCTTTCTCCATGCTCCTGGTGTGACTATAAGTGTGCTTACGCAGCTGTTTCTCGGTAGGGATCAACACCTGCGGCGCGCGGTGCTGGCTGGGGCGCAGGTTTTTTGGGAACCTCTGCGAATGGAGAGGTCGCTGGGGGTACGGGTGTAGATGAGGGCTCTGCTATGGGAGCAGGCAGAGGAGCTTCGACTTTTTCTGGAGTTGGCGTTGGTACTACGGTAACCGGTGGCGCTGGGGGCGGAGTCTCAACGGTGGTTTCATAAACACGAGTTTGCATTGGTACTGATTCCGGCGCTTCGATGGCCTGGAGTACCTCCCTCTTCTTCTCGAGCGGAGCCGCCTCGCGAGGTTTCGCCTCTCCTACTGCATGGATTCTCTTGAGCGATTCACGGATTGGGAGAAATACTTTCTCGTTTACTGCTTTCGCAATTTCCGTTGCCTGCTCAGCTGTGATGGCCAGATTCGTTGTTATCTTGCCAATGAACTGGCTTGGAAGAAGAGTGCCAAACAATACTTGATTGGTTGCCTCGTATACTTTCCCAATTTGATCAATATGAAGGTTGAACTGCTTTCCCATTGCAGCCATGGTTTCGTCTATGGCCCCTCCTTCTATCGTACTTCGGATGTCTTGAGGAAGTGCTGCGTAATCAATTTTTTTTGGATTTGGTTCCATGCGTTTTGCTTGTCGCGCTTAGAGTATTGGATTTCCAAGATTCTCCCTGATTTTGTCGTTGGCGGCAAATGCAGCCCCAAGGTCAAAACGACCCCCGCTTCTAAGAGCGCTGACAATATCAGGCGCCACCGCCTCAACTTTCTGTGTATTTTCTGGGTTCAAAATCATTGATTTGAATTGACCAACGCTAATAACAGGCATGAGCTGCGCTACTGAGCCAGGAACAGATGCAAAAATGGAGAGAATTTCTTTCGCATCAACTTTTGGAATTAATTCCTTTTCTTCGTTAGACAGGTTTGCCAACGGTGTTCCAGCCTTAAGTTTGGTAGTAATAGAAACGATATTTCTGCGCTCCGTTGTCTTTTTGGCGTCGTCGCTCGCTTTTTGCATTGCTTCCTGCCTTTCGACTGTTGACTCATCGCTTGCTTTAAGGTCCACAACCATCTGTTTTTGCTTGTCATACCTTTCTATTTCTTCAGGCGGCGCGCCCGGAGGAGGCGCATTGAGAGGGTTATTGATGTGTGTTTCTAGCGCGATTTTTTGGCGGTCGCTCATCTTATTGTATGCTTCCTGTCTCGTGTGTTCGTCCATTCCAAGCAGTGTCGAAAGTTGCCGCCCAATACCCTCTTCTCTTGTAGCTGCTCCTGTTGTTGCTCCAGCTAGTGCAGCGGTAGCTGCCGCTGTCTGTGCCCCCTGGCCAAAACCTTCGCTTCCTACTCGTTCAATTGCAGCACGGACACTGCTTGCGTTAGGCGTACCCACGAAGCGACCAGCTCGTCCGGCAAATCCGGTTCCGCTTCCGGACGCGAAGTCTCTGAGAGTTTGGTTGTTAGCAAGTGCGCGAGCGCCAGCACCGAGTGTCCCTCGTGCGGCCGCACCTCCTGCCGCAGCTCCTAACCGTCCTGCCAAGCGCGCTGTTCCCACATAGGGTGACTTCAGAACTCCCATTGCTTTGGTTGCCACAGACTGCGCTACGCCGGCTCCCTCAGAGCTCAGCGTGGTTGCAATCATAAGTGCACCGTTCAGGAGCCCAAGAATAAAGAAGTAGTAGAATGCGAGTGCCGCCGGCTGGTTCGCGTTTACATTGAAAGGTAGGAGTGGGAGGTACGTTGTGGGTGCTGCCGTTGCAAATGTTGTTGCGGGACCCAGTGCCACCATGATCTTGAAGACAAAATAGAGAAGAAAGAGATAGATGGGTGCGAAGAGTGCGTTGTCGATAAGGTTGTTCCAAAATCGTCCATAATACGTTTCCGCTCTTGGTACGATTGAAGCAAGAAACGCGAGGGACGAAAGCGCCATAAGGAATATAAGGGAGAGTATTCGATATGCAAAGAGGACGCTTCCCATAAGAAACGTGAACGATATTGAGAGTATCACGAAAATTGCGCCAACGCCGTTTCCTATAATTGAGAAAGCGTCTGTTTGGCCAGGGAGAAATGGCTTATTATCAAGCTCTCTGTTTGAGGGATCGCCTCCAAAGACGCCGATCATTTTTCCGATGCCCATCTCTTGCGGCGGTGTGAGGCTATCGAGGATGGTGGACGTAAAGTTTTGTGTTTTATCCAGCCCAATTGCGTTATAAAACTCTGTTGCCACAATGTTCGTGGCGTCTATGACTGCGCGGGTCACTGGCAGACTGAATTTTATGAAAAGTGCTTCGAGCAGGATTTTGGCAAAGTTACTTTTAAGATT
>CAYJBK010000159.1:0-3076 GCA_964368365.1 uncultured Candidatus Saccharibacteria bacterium | reverse complement strand
CAAGAAGCGCATGGAGGATGAAGCCGATTTTGGGGCCGGGAGTGATCTGAGCTACTTCCATCACCCGTGCACCGTCGATCTTGAGCATGCCAACGGATACCGGCGCGCGCATTGCCTCTTCGATCATCGCCTCATATTTCCGGAGACGATACGGCATTTCCTTCGGCCGGCCCATGCCGATGCGGTCACAGGCACGCACTTTCATGAGGTCCCACACGTTCTCTGGGCCGACATTCCGCACGATGCGGCGTACCGCAGAAAGCGTTATTTTCTCGATATCCGAGAAGAAGAGATGGTAGCGCACAAGTTTTGCTACCACTTCCGTGAGTTTCTTGGGAAATCGGAGTCGATTCATGATCTGGGTCGTGATTCGTCCGCCTACGACGTCGTGCCCATAGAAGGTCCAATCCCCTTTTTCTTCGCTCCAAACGCGTGTATTCGGTTTCGCGACATCGTGAAACAGTGCTGCGAGACGCACATGGAGCGGCCATTCCCGCTCGGCAGAGTGGTTTAGGGCACGTAGGTTATGCTCCCACACGTCATAAATATGGTCGCCATTCTGCTCAACGCCCAAGCCCACCTCTACCTCCGGCAGAAAATGCTTGAGCAGACCGTAGCGCTGACAGAGGATGATGCCCACCATCGGGTTAGGCGACATGATCATTTTGGTGAATTCGTCCCGGATGCGCTCTAGAGATATGCGAGAGAGGAGATGGGCAGTTTCTTCGATCCCCTTCCCTGTTTCAAGATCTATCGCAAAGCCTAGCTCTGCGGCAAAGCGAATTGCTCGAAGCGTCCGAAGCGCGTCTTCAGAAAATCTGTCCTTAGGATTTCCCACGGCTTTTATAAGTCCAGAGCGGAGGTCTTCTCGTCCTTTATGAAAGTCTTTAAGGACATCGTTCTCTGGGTCATAAGCCAGGGCATTTATAGTGAAGTCCCTTCTTTCTAGGTCTTCTTCGAGGCTTTTACTAAAGGACACTGAATCTGGATGGCGATTATCACTATACTTCCCTTCCTTACGGTAAGGCGTTATTTCAATAAGTTTCAAGGACATATCGGACACATCGTCGTTCACAACCCCCACGGTGCCGAATTCGTTCTCGTACACCGTGTGCGGAAAAACCTTCTGGATATCCACAGGTACAGCATTCGTCGTTACGTCCCAATCTTTGGGCTTTTTGCCTAGTAAAAGGTCTCGCACGCAGCCACCAACGATATACGACTCAAAACCAGCGTCTTTGAGCGCCTTTGTTACACGTGAAACTTCTTTTGGAATCTTGGATCTAAAATCCATGCCTTAGGTGTGGGCGAAGAGGGACTCGAACCCTCAACCCTTGCGGGATACGCTTCTGAGGCGTACGTGTCTACCAGTTGCACCACTCGCCCAATTAATTTATAGCTCTGAATAACTAAAATATGCACCCGCCAGGACTCGAACCTGGAACGTTTGCTTCGAAGGCAAATATGATATCCATTTCACCACGGGTGCACTACAAAAAACTCTACCATAATTATCCCCAATTTAGAAATCGAACTCATGCACATGTATGATATAATCATACTTAATATGAGGAAAGACAAAGAACAAGCCATTCATCTGAGGCGGCTTGGAAAGAGCTACAAAGAGATCCGCGATATGCTCCGCGTGCCCAAGAGTACTCTTTCTGATTGGTTCGCATCTCACGAATGGTCTCAGGGCATAAAAACCCAGCTCCAGGCGAGAAACCGAGCGGAATCAAAAGTTAGATTTGAGGATCTCTCCAGGATAAGAGGCAGTCATTTGGCTCGTATGTATGAAGAAGGCCGAGAAGAGGCCGTTCTCGAGTTTCACGCGCTTAAGCATAATCCCCTTTTTATAGCTGCGGTTACGGCTTATTGGGGTGAAGGAGACAAGCTCTCGCGTGATAACGTTAGGATTTGCAACACCGACCCGGCTATGATTAAGCTTTTTCTTCACTTTCTTATCTACCTTATAGACATCGATAAGCAGAGGATCGCAGCCTCCCTACTTCTCTACCCAGACCTTGAAGAGGCTATTTGTAAGGAATTTTGGAACGAAGCAGCTGGATTAAGCGAGCACAGTATACGGTATATTAAAACACAGGTCATAGAGGGTAGACATAAGACTCGTCGCCTTTCTTACGGTGTTTGCAATCTTAATGTCTCCAGTGCATACTTTAAGAAGAAAATGCTTGTTTGGATGGAGCTTCTTCCCAAGGAGCTTTTTCTCATGAACCAAGAAGTTATGCGCAAAGTAGTTGATGCGGGCATCGTTTAGTGGTAGGACACGACCTTGCCAAGGTTGAGGCGCGGTTTCGATTACCGCTGCCCGCACAGAATTCTGTAAAAGGACGCCTGATATGTGGATAAGTCGGTGGACAACGGGGATAAGTCCTAGAGCGACGTTTAGTAAATATTGAAAAATAAGGAGTCTTTTGTCCAAAACTGTGGATAACTCTGGGGATAGTGGGGATAAAGGACGTAAAAGACTGTCTTTTGAACCGAAACTGTGCTTTAAGGGCGTAAGTGTTTCACGTGAAACATATGTGGCCGGGTTTCATATGAAACCTTCTTGGGATACTATATAAGGTATGCATACCCAAATAGTCGGTAAGAATGGGGAAGATGCCGCCGTGGCTTACCTTGAATCTCAGGGTTTCTCTATCGTTGAGCGGAATTACTGGAAGAAGTGGGGAGAGCTCGACATTGTGGCAGAAAAGGCCAAAAAGCTTTATTTTGTAGAGGTTAAGGCCGTTTCACATGAAACGGAGGGATTTTCACCCGAAGACCGAGTGCATGCTGAAAAGCTGAAAAGGATGGGTCGGGCTATAGAAACCTACCTTTTAGAGAGGAATGTTCCACATGAAACAGATTTTCAGGTAGATGTGCTTTGTGTATACCTATCTCCGGATGCCAAGAAAACCCAATTCGACCACATCGAGGATGTCTATTTAGACTAGGTTTCATGTGGAACGATTTGGTGTAAAGAATATCTTCTGATAGGATAGTAAAGTTAATCAGCGGGCTGTAGTGTAACGGTAGCACGAGACGTTTGGGACGTTTTAGTCCGAGTTCA
>CAYJBK010000158.1:0-3110 GCA_964368365.1 uncultured Candidatus Saccharibacteria bacterium | reverse complement strand
CTCAAAGACGACCCCTACGGCACCGAGAAAATGTTCACCGTCCTCGCCATCAGCAACCTCGCCATTGGCAAAGCAACCGACCGAACCGGCATGCGCTGGGCCGGCACACTCGTCGAAGAAGCCACAAAATCCGTCGTTTCCGTCAGCGCGGATATCCTCAAGCTGCGCGGCTATCAGCAGAAAGTCTTCGACGGCACCATCGGCGAACAACGAAAACTTGAAGCCAAACTAAAAGCGGAGGAAAACCAATGAGACGACCCTTCCTCATCCTACTTCTTTTAATCGCTCTCGCGACTACTGCTGTCCTTGGCAACGCCGCAGAAGATTCCCTCGATCGACTCGGCTACGGCCCATCCAAGGTCAGCACGTCCGGGGACACGGTACGCGCGACCTACACTCTACGCCCCGGGAGCGACGAAACTGAGATCGTGCAAAGCGCAGTCATCGTGATGTTCATCCTCAGCGCAGAATATCCTGATAGCAACCAAATCATCATCACCCAACTCGTCGGTGACACACCCGTTCAACGCATCACCGTATCAACCGCTGACGTGCTTCTCCTGTTCGGAGAACAAATCGACGCGCGCACCTTCTGGCAACTCGCACGCGTCGAAACGATGCCTGCAGAGAACAGTGGTGGAGGCTGGATCTGGGGTGTCTTAGGGGTGCTTGGACTCCTGTTCTTCGGAATGATCGGACTCGTCATCGTGATCGTCATCATCTGGTTCGTCATCAAGTCAGGCAAGAAAAAGAACGGCGGAAATTAAATGGTCGAACAGAACTTGATCGGACCGCTCATCGGTGCTGGCGTGGCCGTCGTCGGAGCGGGCATCGCATTGCTGGCTGCAGGCATCATCAAACACGACTGGAAGAAAACATCTGGAAAACTCGGAGTCAAACCAGTCACCAAAGAAAAACTCAAACAACTCCTCCTCAAACTCAACAAGCCCAAACATCCGTTCAAGATACTTGATGGGAAAGAGAGAGCTGACTTGATCGTCGACTGGCAGATCGTAGACGCCAAATGGATCGAAATACTCGGTGTCGGCTGGAAAAACAAACGTTATTTGGCGTGGGTTGGATTGAACGATGCGGACAAAACAGTACGCGTCTGCGAACAGATAACCGAGATAGACAAGAGTGTGGGACTCTTGAAGGGCGGCTACGAGATCAACACATTCACCGGCATCCAACTGTGGCGAAAAGAACGAGCTTATGCGTTTGGCATCAAAACCGACTTCTCTGTCGGCGAGATCTACAATTACAAGTTCGACCCTGAAGACGTGAAGGATTTACTGCGACAAATCGCCAACGACAACGGATGGAGCTTCGCGCTTGTGGTCAGCAAAGGACAGACGAAGAAACGGGAATAGGCTGTGGCCGTTCCTTCTCAGTTCCCGCCGAATGTCTTCAAGCCAATCAAAATCGGAGCTCCGTGAAAGTTCGGTTCCTCCTCACACTTCGGACAATATGGAATCCGCTTGTACTTGCACCCTCCCGACCCAGAACACGGAAACGGACCGTCTCTGGTTTCTACGTGTTTCACCGAGGGAGTGAGAGAAATGAGACGGGGCTTACCCCTACAAAGTGTATAAAAGCATCTTTTTAAAAGATGTGTAGGGTTAATACTGCCTACTGTTGATTCGGTCTGGGTCGGATACCCCGCAGCTTGCTGCGGTTGGGTTCTTGATTCGTGTATCTTTTGTATTCCTTCAAATATCTCTTTATCAAATATTGAACAAAAATATACCCTTTGCCCGTTTTCTGCGATCTCTCCAGCGCAGTATAGTAAGAAGCCCGATTGCTGTATGGGATGTCCAGCATCGGGAACTTATCCTTGTGTAGCACAAAATTCATCAGTATTCTGCTCATCCTTCCATTGCCGTCCGTGAACGGGTGGATCGTCACAAACTTCAAATGCACCAATGCCGCCAGTTCAATAGGATGCAGTCTGGTTTTTTCCCTATGATACCATTCGAAAAAGTCAGCCAAAAGAGGATCGATTTCCACTGGAGAAGGCAGCGGGATAGTTGTTCCAGCTATGGCTACTTGATGATTCCTTATCTTGCCAGCAATTTCCTCATCCGTGTCCTGCAACAACAGTTTGTGCCAGTAAAGAACGATGTTAAGATTCAAGTCTTTTTTATAATCAAGCGCGGCATAGAATGCTTTTTTATGCGATTCCGCTTCCTTGATATCCCTGACAGGCCGATTTCTCGGAGAGATGCCGTCTTTCAGCAGATTTGCGGTATCCCTCAATGTCAGTGTGCTTCCTTCAATCCGGTTCGTATTGTACGTAAACTTGATCAGGAAATTCTCAAGATACTTCTCCTTGGCGGTCTGAGGAAGATTGAGATATTCTCCAGAGAACTTCTTCTTCACCCCATCTAAACGCGCGTACCATCTTTCTTTGAATAGTTCGTGAAAGAATCCTTGTTTCATCTTATCGATATCTTCCGGGATCGTCTTGCCCAGATACTTCTCTTTCTTCTCAATCTTCCCTTTGATCCGCATCGTGTGCTCTAAATAAAAGAAATATTCATTCCCGATCCTGCGCTTCCTTATCGCAACCACGCATACAATTTACCCCTACAAATATATAAGACTTTTGTTTTTAAGCTAAATGTAGGGGTAAAACGCTACTGGCATCCGTGCGGGACATCGTCCGAATTGCGTTACTGAACTGACTTGTGATTTTATGCGCCCTCAACAATGCCGATAGACGGCGCAATAAACGGGTGCGGTTGAGGCTGCTCTTCCGGTATCGTTCCCGTCGCTACAACTCCCTCCTCGAAGCAGGCAATAACTTTATAAACCACTCATCAGGACGTCCTCCCTATGGCCAAGCTCCGAAAGTTCTGCGCGTACAGACACCTGAAACGCGCATACACCCGCTACTCCAAATACAAGGCGCTCAACTACGTCCGCTCACGAGCCGTCTGCAAAGTCGTCCGCTTCGATATGGGCAAACAAAACACCGGCTACGATTACACCCTCCACTTGCTCTCCAAGAAAGATCTCCAAATCCGCGACAACGCCCTCGAAGCCGCACGCCAGACGGAGATCGGAAGAGCACACGTCTGAACTCCAGTCACGTAGAGATGTCGTAT
>CAYJBK010000157.1:0-3122 GCA_964368365.1 uncultured Candidatus Saccharibacteria bacterium | reverse complement strand
CATGAACAACGACTCTATGCAGGACGCTCGACCCACTGTTGGGATTATTGGCCTCGGTATGGTAGGTATGCCTCTAAAAAGACACTTTGAGGAAAGTGGCTATGTCCGCGGAAAAGACCTCTTTCTTAATGACCCAGGAAAGGATTTTACCGACGATATAAACCAGGCGGATATCATCTTTCTTGCCGTTCCCACGCCACGCGGAGCCACAGGCGCAGCAGATACCACGATCGTTACGTCTGTTCTTAAAACACTTAAACCGGGAAAGGTAGCCGTCATAAAATCGACCGTGCCCCCAGGCACCACCGAGAAGCTTCAGAACGAAAATCCGGAGCTTTACATGGTCTTCAACCCGGAATTTCTGACCGAAAAAACCGCGTGGTATGACTTTACGAATCCTGACCGGCAGATCGTCGGTTTTACGGAAAAGAGCAAGGAGAAAGCAGCGCAGGTTCTCGCGCTCCTTCCAAAGGCGCCTTTCATGTCCCCTACTGCCAATTCCGCGGTCACAGCCACTGAAGCAGAGACAATTAAGTATGCAAGCAACGTCTTCCTTGCTCACAAAGTGGTCTTTGCCAATATGCTCTTCCAGCTCTCCGAGAAAATGGGGCTCAACTACGAAAACGTCCGTATGGGACTCGGCACAGATCCACGCATTGGCCCAAGCCACCTCGAAGTGAGCTACCAAGGATATCGAGGCTTCGGAGGCTACTGCTTCCCCAAAGATACCGCGGCGCTCATCTCACACCTCGACTCACTCGAGCTCAAGGATGCCTCAGCACTCGTCCGAGCGGCATGGGACTACAACATCTCGCTCCTCAAAGCCCAAGGCCTCACGATAGACGAAGTCAGCGGACACAGTTTTAAGATATAATTGCACAAGATTTAGAGCTCGAACAAAATACGGATTCTGTGAGCGGCGACGCCGTTTCCAGAATCCGTATTTTGTTCGAGCTGTCTAAATCCCGAGAAATTCATTGCGCATATCATCCCGGTGGGCGGCACGTGAATAGCGGCGCATACCCATAAGCATCCCGAGACCGGTGAATTCGGCCAAGAGATGTGAGCCGCCGTAGCTCAGAAACGGCAGTGGGATTCCCGTCACCGGCAGAAGACCGCTATTCATGCCGACATGAATAATAAAGTGGGACATAAGATAGACCACCACGCCAACACCAAAAAGCATTTCAAAATTAGACGGAGCGATAAGTGAATTGGCCAAAATTCTCCATATCACAATCCCGAAAGAAATAAAGACAAATAGAACTCCCACAAAACCCCATTCTTCGGCAAAGGCAGCAAAAACAAAGTCAGTCTGATATTCGGGCAGGAACTTAAGTCGAGACTGCGTGCCATACCCCACCCCCTTCCCCCATATCTGCCCAGATCCCACCGCAATCTGAGATTGAAACGCGTTATAGCCCGCACCGCGCACATCAGCGGCCGGATCAAGAAAGGATAAGATGCGCGTTTTCTGGTACGGCCGTAGCACAGAAGCCCAAAGGATCGCAAACGCCGTCATGCCCACAAAAAATACCACGAGAAGGTGTTTCTTTGAGACACCCGACACCACGATCATGCCGAGCCAGATACAGAAGATTATGATGGCCGAACCAAAATCAGGTTGGAGAAAAACGAGAACAAAGGGAATGAGTGCATAGATACCCGAAACAATAATATGGCGTATGTTTGCTATTTCTATGTGCCGCCGAGAAAAATATTTAGCAAGAATGATTATAAGAAGCAGTTTTGTAAAGTCTGCCGGCTGAAGAGAAATACCGCCGAATGAAAGCCAGCTACTTACTCCTCGGACCGTATTCCCTACCACAATAAGGCCGACAAGAACCAAAGAGACTGCACCGAGAAGAATCGCGAGGAGTTCACCCCGTTTTAGGAACCGCCAGTCGACAAAGCTGCATGCAAAAAAAGCCACGAGGGAGATCCCGATCCACACGCTCTGACGAACAAAATAATAGTTATCTCCCACGAATGCATTCATAGTAAAAAGACCCGCGCCAAGAAGCGGGATCACTGCCGCAAAAAGAGTCCAGTCAATTGTTCGTTTAAGGCGAGACAGCATCAAGGCGCGGATATACTTCGAGAGTAAGCGGTACTCCAGAAAACGCCTCTGGCCACGTGAAAACGACCTCTGTTCTTTCGCCGTGTGGGAGTTGATCAACCACAGTACCGCTCACACCGAGCACATTCTCGTCTTTATCAAAAACGACTGCTGAAACCGCAATATCTTGTAGGTCCTTTGCAGAACCATTGAGAAGATCGGCAGTGAGGCGGGGTGATGGATCTAGTACCATCTCTTTATTCTGAACGTTCACATTAAGAATATCCGACTTTGAGCTTGCCGAGGAACGCGTCCACGAGAAATCTTCAATCTCGAGCACTGCTCGTACTGGAATCTTGTTTCCAGTAGGAATACGGGATTCAAAGATAAGAAATCGTTCTTTTTGATTGACAAACGTTGTTCCTCGGCGCTCTGCGAGAGGAATATTATTAGCATCATAAACACGGATAGTATATGGGAGTCGCTCGATCGAAAAACCAATATTCGGGTTTTCAATCAGAGCTCCCACGTCGTATTGACCGGGAGACACCCTAAAAACTCGCGTCCAAAAATTGATGAGGTCGGCAACTTCAACCGGGCACACCTTCTGGCACACCCCCCCGCAGTCTACGCCACGCTCGTCCTGGTTTTCTAATCCGTCAAAACAGCTCTGACTCGGACGAAAAAAAACATAGTATACGGCAGCAAGAAGGAAGAAAAAGATGAGTCCGATAACGAGAACTATTGTGATTTGTCGGCGCTGAGCCCAAGTAGCCATATGCGTAGTTTAGCACAGAGAAAAGAAACGAAAAAACCGCCCTCGTGGGCGGCTTCTCTAGATCAAGAGCTCTGTTCCGGCAGTTACCTACTTTCCCCTTGCGAGTATCATCGGTACTACGGCGCTTAACTTCTCTGTTCGGAATGGGAAGAGGTGTATCCACCGCGTCAAACCACCAGAACAGAGCCCTCAATCAGCCCGCCGAAAACTCTTTGAGTTTTTTGCGGACAAGTAAAGTATTTTAGAATCAAAGAAAGATCGGAAGAGCGTCGTGTAGGGAAAGAG
>CAYJBK010000156.1:0-3166 GCA_964368365.1 uncultured Candidatus Saccharibacteria bacterium | reverse complement strand
CTTTGCCTTTGAAGAGATTTTTAAAATTCAACTCGGCCGACTTGCTGCACGCGCGGAGTACGAAGAAAATCCTGCCTATAGCATTCTGCGAAATCCGAAAGCAGAAAAAGAGTTTATCTCTCGCTTCCCATTCACCGCTACAGCAGCCCAAGTAAAAGCATGGGAACAGATTTTGAAAGACATGTCGGCCAAGCGGCCGATGCTCCGGCTTCTTGAAGGAGATGTGGGGTCGGGAAAAACAGCCGTGGCCGCAGCCGCCGCGTTCGCAACGGTACAGTCTGGATACGAAGTTGCCTACATGGCACCAACGGAAATTTTGGCGCAGCAACACTTTGAATCGTTCATCAAATACTTTTCGCACCTCGGCATTCAGATCGGGCTTATGACCGGAAGCGAATGCCGAAAATTTCCGTCAAAAGTAGACCCGAGTGGGCACACACATATTTCGAGAACACAACTTTTAAAATGGGTTGCCAACGGCGGGATTCCCATTCTTATCGGCACACACGCCTTGATTCAGAAGTCTGTAGAGTTTGAAAGTTTGGCGCTTGTGATCATAGACGAACAGCATCGCTTTGGCGTCAACCAGCGCCTCACACTCCGAAGCAAGCGTCGAGACAACGAGCCGCTTCCCCATCTTCTCTCAATGACGGCCACGCCGATTCCTCGCACCTTGGCGCTCACGCTCTACGGCGACCTCGATCTCACCCTTCTCGATGAAATGCCAAAAGGCAGGAAACCAATTATCACAGAGGTCGTAGGGCCAAGTGATCGCGCGCGTGTCTACGCAAAAATGCGCGAGGAAATAAAAGCGGGGCGACAAGCATACGTAATCTGTCCGCGCATCGCAGAGCCCGATCCCGACAAGGAAATGGCCTTGAACGCAAAGTCCGTAACCGAGGAAGCAGCGCGTCTCAAGCGTGAAGTGTTTCCGGACCTAGAAATACGGGTTCTACATAGCGAGGTTAAACCGAGTGAGAAGGATACGATCATGGCAGATTTTCTGGCGCACAAAAGCGATATCCTTGTCGCAACATCCGTGATCGAAGTGGGGGTGAACGTGCCAAACAGCACGGTGATCGTAATCGAGGGTGCAGAACGGTTTGGTTTAGCTCAGCTACACCAGCTCCGTGGGCGCGTAATTCGGAGCAACCACCAGGCCTACTGCTTCGCGGTAACAGAAAGCAAAAGCAAGAAATCAAAAGATCGCCTCCACGCGCTTCGAGACGCGAAAAGTGGGTTTGATCTTGCGGAGCACGACCTCACGCTCCGCGGGCAGGGCGAGCTCTCAGGACGAAAGCAGTGGGGCATCTCAGACGTCGGCATGGAAGCAATCAAGAATCTTAAAATGGTGGAGGCGGCACGCACAGAAGCACAAAACCTTCTTAAAGTGGACCCGGGACTCCAGAAACACCCGCTTCTCAAGACAACAGCACAAGATGTAAGCGCTGTGCATTTTGAATGATTCGAGCGACACGGTATACTAGTATCGTTAATAAGGTAACTATAAACGCATGACAACAGCAGCAGGCTGCTCAGGAATGGCAGATGGCCAAGGCGCAGCACCAGCAGGGGGATCCTGTAAAGGAGACATGGGCTCATGTAAGGGTGAGGCAGGCAAGTGTATGCATGACTGTGGCAACTGCCAAGCCGGCAAGTGCGAGACTCACGGATGCGGCATGGGCAAGTGCTCAGGTGAGGCAGCAAAGTGCTCAGGACAACCAGCAGCGTAAGGAGCCGGATTTCAAACAAAGAGCACCCTTCAAAGGGTGCCTTTTGTTTGTTACAATAGTGCTCATGCCAACACTTCAAGATGTAGACTCATACCCGGCGCCAGAGATGCTCATACCTCGTATTTCAAACGAACACGATTATTCGCTCCCCTACGCCGAAGGCGCGCTCCGCGAAGCAAAGCGCATGCTGTATCTTTCCATCGTTGCCGGCGAAGCTGTCTCACCCTCTGAGCTCGTCGACATGGCCTGGCACGAGATGCTTATGTTCACCCGCTTTTATCAAAAATTTGCGAACTTCATCGGCGGATTCATTCACCACGACCCGACCCCCGGACCCCCAGATGGCGGCACTATGTACGCGCGCACGAAAAAGCTCTATGAAAAGCATTTCGGCGTCGCTCCAGATCCCAAATTCTGGCCATAACCAAACTTGGAAGTCCGGCGTCCAAGTAGTTACTTTCCGTATCTTTGATTGAGAAGTGTCAAAGTTTTCTGCCCTACCCAGCCGTCGCCCCCACCAAAGTTTTTTTTCTGAAGTAGCACAAGCGCATCTTTTGTGCATTGTCCAAAAAGCCCCGAGAGAGGACACTTGCGAAGCGTGCTCTCTCCCGGTGGATAGACACCCTCTTTTCTAAGCGCATATTGGAGTGCGAGCGTATCGATGTAGCGAGTTGAGCCGAAACCAAACTCCTTAGTAAAGACATGCGGCAGCAGCGTAGTATCGGGCCGCAAAAAAACTTCACCATCCGGATCAAGAAATGAAAGCAGACCTCGATACGTCTGGTATGCATATTCTCGGAGAATGGAATCCTGGAGGATTTTTATCCTAAGTGGTGCATCGTAGATGTAGCCATATTCCACGAGGAGCGAGGGGCCCGATCGCTGACCATCGACACCTATGGCGATAAGTTCTTGGTCTTCTACTACTATGGTCTGTTCTTGTGGATGATCACTTCCCTGGATGAATTCACCAAGAGTTTTTTGAAGTGCGTTTGCCAGTGGGCGGGTTGAAGAAGCATTTCCAAACTGAGATTCGGGAACATAGATGGTAAAACCCGAATATTTTCCCGGCTTGGCTCGCTGGGTGCGAGGATAGTCATTGAAATGAATATGGAGAAGGAGATCCGCCCCAATATCGTTACCGTACTTATTGATCCCATAGAGATATACCTTCGTATCTCCGGGCGCGTCATTATGCTGTACGCCAGATATTTTGTCCGCATCGCCAGCCTGGAGCGCATCATGCATTATCTGCTTTCTCTCCAACGCAAAAGTGAGGATTTCATCTTTCTTTTTAAGCACATAGTCGCGGAGCCAATCGCTATAGTTACCATCGGAACGGCGCGTAACCAAAACATTAAAATGCCCGTCCTCCTCCAAATATTCTTTAAGATAGCTCGCAAGCTTGAGATTAACTTCGGCTTCTTGATATC
>CAYJBK010000155.1:294-3166 GCA_964368365.1 uncultured Candidatus Saccharibacteria bacterium | reverse complement strand
CCCCAAGATCTCCAGAAATTTACCGCTCTTTGTAGAGTTTTTCGAGTCGGTAAGCACCACACGGAAAGACGGGTCGTGCTTCTTGCCTACTCGCTGTAATCGGATTTTTAGCATGCGAAGATACTAACACACCGCGCTAACTAGCGCAACCGGTGCCTAAAAACAAGACCCCGGCCTCCCAGAAGAGAGGCACGGGGGCTTGAAGCTCGCCGCGGAACACTAGACGGCACGAGACACGAGGTGCGGCTCATCCACCCGAAAGTCTCGGGACACCACTTTCGCAGGACCGACGTCCCGATGAGAGCACACGGTCAGCACAGTCCAGGCGGGAATGTTCACTCGCTGGGTCAGCACCCACAGCTTCTCATGCAGTGCTTCCTCTAGGATGTTGAACGTTGGCTCCGGAAGACACGCACCGATGATGTGGATCTCGATCTGCACCCCAGGCCACCAGTCGTCCTGAATGGCCAGATTGATGAAGTTACCGAGTCGCCATGCGACCTCTCCACCATACTTCCTGCGCTCCTCCATCTCGTGCAACAACACAAACGGCATACGCACCCTCCTTCTCTGTGACAACGACTCCAAACTAATTGTGCCTGAAACAAAAAACGCTGTCTAATGCATATACGACTTCAAAAAAGTGTCTCTATACTCGGCAAATGTTTCTTCCAAGATCGCCTTCCGTGCGCCAGCCACAAGCTTAGTAAGGAAATAAAGATTGTGGAGCGAGGCAAGCGTACCAGCAAACATTTCCTTAGCGCGGAAAAGATGCGCGAGGTAGGCGCGAGTGTAGTTTTTGCAGGTATAACACTCACATCCAACTTCCACCGGCGAAAAATCTTTTCTATATTGTGCATTCTGAATAATCATGCGGCCATGCGAGGTATAGAGCGTGCCATTCCGGCCGAGCCGGGTTGGCACCACACAATCAAAAGTATCAATACCATTTTCAATGGCAAGAAGCATATCGACCGGCTCGCCGATACCAAGCAAGTGGCGCGGCTTCCCTTCGGGCAAAATTTCGTTCACCCACCGCACAGCTTTACCCATATCTTCCTTATCAAACGATCCGCCAATCCCAAACCCATCAAAATCCATTGCGCCAATAGTAGTGGCGCTCTCCTTTCGTAAATCTTCAAACCGAGCACCCTGCACAATCCCAAAAAGCGCCTGGTGCGGCATGTTCGACACTGAGTGTTGAACATGTTTCATGTGTTGTAATATCTTGTGATGATCCAAACTTCGACGGGCCCAGCGGTGGGTGCGATCCAGGGCTTGCTTCTGGTATTCATAGGGAGCGTCTGGCGAGGTGCACTCATCGAACGCAAAAATAATATCCGCGCCTAAATTCCACTGGATTTCCATCGAACGCTCGGGAGTAAAGAAATGCTCGCTTCCATCCAAATACGACTTAAACTTCACCCCTTCTTCAGTTATATCGACGAGTGTGGGTGTGCGTTCGTCCTTCGGAATATCACCACTCTCCTGCCATACACCGCTTTCGTTTTTTGAAACCTTTGAGATCGTTTTTCCAAACGCGGCACCCAGTGAAAAAACCTGAAACCCGCCTGAATCAGTAAACGTCGGCCCCGGCCAGTTCATAAATTTTCCCAAGCCGCCTGCTTCGCGCACCAAGCTCTCGCCCGGCTCGAGATATAAGTGATAGGTATTTGCAAGCACGGCCTGAGATCCTGCACTTTTTACCTGCTCCGGCGAAAGCGCCTTCACCGTCGCCTTCGTACCCACAGCAATAAAAGCCGGGGTCTCAATATCTCCATGCGGAGTAGAAATAACTCCTGCGCGAGCAAGAGTTCCATCTACCTTTTTTTCAATCGTAAAAGAGAAATCTTTTTTCATAGTATGAAAGTATCGCTCGACTGGGTGCCGGGCGATACATCCCAGAGTTAGCGTTCGGAGAGCAATGTGTCGAGGGCCGACGGCCAGGTTGCAGGATCTTCCGGGTCGATCTCTGCGATACATCCCTCAGCCATCTGAGATCGGCGATCAGATCTGCCTCCTGAAGCAGCGACCATAGATCCCCTGAAGCCTCCATCGGAAAGATTCATGATGGCTTGGTCAGAACGTCCGTCAGCCAGAGCCCCGTCCCAGGTAATCAGCTGAACATCAGGGTTCGCTGATAACATAGCCAATGCAGTTGCGCATGTATCCGTTTCAAGAACCTGATGCCCGCGAGACCTAAAATACTCGACGAGCTTACCGCGACGAGTATTACTGTCTTCTACAACAAGAACTTTCAAAATTCACCTCCTTTCAGGTGAGTCCTTGCAAGTTTTACAACAAAAATCGTGCGTAATCAAGCGGCGGATAAGCCACTACTTTTTTCTCAACAATATCTTTAATCGGCACCCACTCCATGAAGAGACCTGGGGCGTCGAGGAACTCGATCTTCTCTTGGTCGTATAGAGCTTTACTTGCAAGATCGCCAGAAAAAATAAACGTGATCTGATGGCCACGCGCACCCTCAAATTCAAAAAGGTTTTCGATAAGCGTAAGGTATTTCAAATTTTCGATATCACTTCCCAACTCCTCCTGAATTTCTCTTCGAATCGTCTCCTCGGCTGTTTCAAAAAAGTCCATACCTCCGCCGACGATGCGGTAGAAGTGTTCGTCTCGTTTTGAGTCAAATCCCTTCCCCGCCAAAACCCGGCCGTTGTGCTGAAATAAGCACATAGCCTTCACCTGTATCCCCTTCTCTCCCATCCCAGAGCCAGTATGCGTACTAGACATCGATATTAGCGAGCTTTGCGTTTGACTGAATGAACAGCTTGCGTGGGAGCACGTCAGAACCCATCAGAACATCAAATGTCTTGTCGGCCTCTGCCGCATCAGCGATCGTCACGCGCTTCAA
>CAYJBK010000155.1:0-284 GCA_964368365.1 uncultured Candidatus Saccharibacteria bacterium | reverse complement strand
ATATTCTCAGAACCAAACTCTAGCTTGAATTCTTTGATCAATTCATCGCGCTCAGCATCGCTGTAAGCATACCGAACGTCTTTCCCTTTATGTACTTTGAAAAGTGGTGGCTGAGCAATATAGATATGCCCCGCATCAATAAGCGGACGATAGTAGCGGAAAAAGAGCGTCATGAGCAGTGTACGAATGTGAGCACCGTCCACGTCGGCATCTGTCGCCATAATGATCTTGTGGTACCGAAGCTTTGAAATATCAAAGGTGTCCCCGATCGCCGCACCCATGGC
>CAYJBK010000154.1:0-3174 GCA_964368365.1 uncultured Candidatus Saccharibacteria bacterium | reverse complement strand
GCAGAGCTTCTTTCTCTTCTTGAAGAAAATGGCTTTAAAATCCGTGCTTATAGTCACGCCGCAGCAATCATAGAGGGACACCACGAAGATCTTGGCGTAGTTTTCGAAAGAGATGGGAGAAAGGGGCTTCAGGAGATTTCTGGTGTGGGACATGACCTGGCGCTCAAAATTGAAGAGCTCCTTTCTCTTGGCCACCTTGAATACTTGAGAGATCTCCAAAAGAAAGTTCCCAAAGGTCTCCTGGAGATTTTGAAGATTGAGGGAATGGGTCCGGTCAAAACTCGATTTGTTTGGAAAAGATTTGATGTGAAGAATCTCAAGAATCTTGAGAAGCTTTTAGCGTCAGGTAAGCTCGCTGCTATCCGGGGATGGGGAGAGAAGTCGGTTTCGAACATCCTGCGAGGCATAGAACTTATGGGGCTCGTAGGCAAACGTATTCCCTTGCCTACGGCATACAAGATCGCACATGCGATACGCGAAGCACTGAAGCGTTCAGACCTTTGCGAGAAAGTGGAAGTGGCGGGTAGTATCCGGCGCATGAAGGATACTGTAGGAGATATAGATATCTTGGCGACAACAGAGCATCCTCTACAGGTGATGGATCTTTTTGTCAGTCTGCCGTATGTGCGCGAGGTGACTCTGCGGGGCATTACTCGTTCGACCGTGCATCTGAAGTCGGGCCTCCAGGCCGATCTTCGCGTAGTGGCCCCTCACGAATTTGGCGCAGCGCTCTACTATTTTACTGGTTCGAAAGATCACAACGTCTCCGTGCGCCAGTGGGCGGTAAAGAATAGGATGACTGTCTCTGAGTACGGAGTCTACGCTGGTACCAAAAGTAAAAAGGGGAAGCTTCTCGCGGCTGAAACAGAAAAGGACGTTTTTCATGTACTTGGTATGGACTACGTTGCGCCAGAGCTCAGAGAAAACAGGGGAGAGATCGAAGCGGCGCGGGAACATGCCCTCCCAAAGCTTATTGAAGTTAAGGATCTTTGTGGCGATCTTCATGCGCACTCTACTGTTTCGGACGGTGTAGATACTATGACCGATATGGCCCGCGCCGCGCAGAATGCCGGCTTAACCTATATTGTCATCACCGATCACGCGTCGACCATTGGTCTCGTGAAGGGTATTAAAGAACGCACGGTCGGTGACTATCTCAAAAAAATTGATGCAGTCAAGCGGAGGGTTCCCGGTATTCACATTATTGCGGGTGCTGAGGTTGATATCCTTGAAACCGGACAGCTGTATCTTTCAGACGCCGCACTCTCACACCTTGAGTGGGTTGTGGCCTCGGTGCATTCAAGTTTCAGGCAATCAGAAAAGGAGATGACGGCCCGAATCCTCCGCGCAATCCAGAACCCGCACGTTTCAATGATTGGGCATCCGACTGCGCGGCTGCTTGGAAGGCGGGCGCCAGTTGCTTTCGACACCGGAGCCGTATTCAAGGCTGCAGCAAAAGCTGGCGTGGCACTCGAGGTTTCCGCCTCACCTTTTCGGCTGGACCTTGATGACATTCGTGCGCGGGAGGCAAAGGAGGCCGGGGTTGAGCTTGCTATTGCAAGTGACGCGCACGGTGTAGATGGGTTTGATTTTCGCTTTGGCGTAGGGCAGGCACGTCGCGGCTGGCTTACGAAGCACGATGTTCTGAACGCGCTTCCCTGGGCAGAGTTTAAGAAACGATTATAATTAGTGCCATGAAACACAATAGATTCAAAATACACGCGTTCCTTTTTGCGGCGCTCGGAGTTTTTCTGTTTTCATCTATTCCTGTGTCCGCAGAGCTGACGAGAAGCTCCGGTGACACGCCGGAGAAACGACAATTTCTTGCTGCATGCCAGGGCGCAGCAGAGGCTGCCATTAATGCACAATTACAGGCGAAGACCATTGATATCTACAAGGCTTTAGAAAGAAAGAGTGAAGAGCGGAATAAGTGTGCAGACCAGGCGCGGACAATGCCTGGGCCCGTTACCGCGAAGCCTGCACCAGCAGCTTCTCCAAAACCCGCCGAGCCCGATCTTTTTACTCGAACAGTAACCCGGGCCCCTGCTTCTCAGTGTGCTGCTCTTCAGGCATCTATCGAGATTGCGAAAAATGAGACTCTCGATGCGCCAGACATGTTTGATTCTCAAAAAAAGCGAATAATACCCAAAGGGGTTCGCGGAGAGGTGTATGGTGAAGATACTATCGCTGTACCGGAAGGATACTATGCTGTTGTGACGTATCAAGGCCACGGTAGGGCATTTCTCAAGAGCGGAAGCAGCATGAAATTGGAATGTCCCCAGGGTCCGGTTCCGCGCGTCTCGATTATTCGCGGAATCATTTCCTATTTTTGGCCGAAATCAGGCACTCCCAATTTTAAATTCGAAGCTTCCTCGAATTCTATTGTAGCTGCGATCAAGGGTACCGAGTTTGCCTTTGATGCAACTGATTCTAAAGACACAGTATATGTATTTGAGGGCACAGTCGAGACTCGAAGCGTGTCTCGCCCTGACGAGAAGCCTCGCGACGTGACTGCTGGCCACGCTGTTTCTGGCGACGCAGAAGGACTTGAAGCGCCTCGTGCGGTAACGGTTGGCGAGTTTACCGCACTGCATCCTGGGCTGTTTAAATCGGCAGCAAATCCAGGCGATTCTATCAGTGCCCTTGCTACTGAGGACGAGGCTCCCAAGGCGTCATCTGGCCGTATGATCTATTATGCGGCGGCTCTTGTTGCGATAGCGGCAGTTCTCTACCTGGTTTTTAAGGCGAAAAAGTAGTCGACCTTCCGTATCGCATAGAGTCAGCGATACCGGGGTTGACCCCACAAAAGATTTAAATATCTCACTCTTTTGGGTTATCTCGGGTGACTGCACGAGTTCTTTTGGGCCTCTCCAAAGGCGTTTTCTGTGAAATCTTTAGTGGGGTTGACTATTTCCCATCGTTTGCTAGTATTACGAGTACGCATTTTGGCGTGTCTTTTCCTATTTTGCCCTAAAAAGGCTAATTATTAAGTTATTTTTTAGTATAAAAACTATGGCAGGAACATTTGATCGATCCAAGCCTCACGTAAACGTTGGTACTATTGGCCACGTTGACCACGGCAAGACAACTCTTACAGCAGCTATTCTTCACTCGCTCGGCCTTGCGGGTCAGGAAGTGCGTCTCAAGTCTGTTGACCAGATTGACTCAGCGCAG
>CAYJBK010000153.1:0-3187 GCA_964368365.1 uncultured Candidatus Saccharibacteria bacterium | reverse complement strand
TAATGCCTTGAGTCCGTTTTTAGAGAGCATGTAATAGACGGGCATACTGGCTCGTGAACCGGAGGATACTCTAAAACTTTCCAAGAGATCCGCGCTCCACATCCGGCGCAGTTTAAGATAGATAGATTTACTCTGATCTTTCTGCGCGAGAAATCTACTGACCTGCCAACTCGTCGCCACCTTAAATTCAAAAACAAGGGACAAGATATCAAATGTGGCCCGATTCATCCGCACGTTATACCCTTCTATGTCTTCTCTCGGTGTCAGTGTTACTTCCGGTGTGTTTGAGTGCATATGGTTCTTTTAAAAATCAAAAATGGTTTTTAAAACTTTTGCAGGAAAAACATATCCGGGCTGTATCTGCTCGGAAGCACGCGATGTGTGTATAGGCTCATCTACCTCGGCTACTGCCTCGAAGGTGCTCTGCCGACCCATCTGCTCAAAGAAAATCTGTTCTCTCTCGGATGAATAGTAGGTGCTGTTTATGGTCTCGCGCTTTTGCTTGACCACGTCGAGCGGCGTACCATACCGCTCCATTGTCTGTTGGATAAAAAACTCTTCCGTATCCTTCACAATGTCGCTCGGATGATTAGCCTTTTCAATACGTATAGACATAGGGTCTTGCGGGATGCCGTGCACAAGTGTCTTGAGGTACGCCGTCCCTGTGGGGAGGTTGATGATATCTTCCGTTAGAACTTTCTCGCCAAGAATCTTTTCTGCAATTTCCGCATCATCGACTGATTGCGTTCGCATAAAGATTTTGGTAGCAATGTTCGACTCGATAGATTTTTGAATACGCTCGTCGAGCTGTCCCATAAACTGATTGGATATCACCAAAGCAGTGTTAAAGGCTCTTACTTCAGAAAAAAGCGTCTCAAACATATCGCTCGCGACTCGCTGGAATTCATCGACCACGAAAACCGTTGGTTTTCGGTTCTCACTCGCGAGTCTTGCCTGACTAAAAACCGCCTCAGCAATGTGGGCGGTTAAGTAGACGGAATAGTATTTTTTCATCTGCTCACTCGAAGAACCGAGGTTGGCGATGAAGATCTTGCGGGTGTTGATCATCTCCTCAAATGTGATCTTCGTTTCCACCCGATCGGCGATATTCATCAATTCGGGGTAGTCGAGGAATTTGCCGATCTTATTGTTCGTAGTAGCTAGATACTTTGCCAAGTCATTATTCGTGCGTTTTAGAATAGAGGTTGTCCAAAAATTCTGAAGACGGCTTGGCAGGTACTTCAAGATATTCTTGATCTGGTTAGGCTCATGGAGAAGCATATCGAGGCCCGACAATGACTGTTCGGGCAAGAGGTAGGCTGTCGCGAACAACTGCCGCAAGATATTTTCCAATTCTGGGCCCCAAGAAGAGACTGAATCAATCTGAACAAACCGCTTCATTATGGAGATCAAAAACTCGATTTTCTCGTCGTTCGTTTTCTCGCCAGAAAACTGAGAAAAGAAAGGAAGACCGAACGGCTTCTCCTTCTGTTTCGAAGGATTGAAATAGACAACATCATCTTTCCTACTCTCTGGGATCATGGTCAAAAGGTCGGTCGCAAAGTCGTTTTTGGGATCAATAATGAGGCAGGCGGTTTTTTCCTCGTCCTCTTTTTGTAAGAGATTATTAATAATGCACTTAAGCGTTTCCGATTTACCCGCACCCGTACCACCGAGAATATAAATATGCTTCTTCATGTCTTCCCAAGTAGCAACGCCGACAGGAGTATCTTCCTGCATTCTGAAGTTAGACGTACCCAGCCGGATGAAAAAGTCTTCTGAAAATTGTCTCATCTGCTGACTTGCTGGAAGTTTCCTAAACTTCGTCATTTTTATGGACGAAACAGTTTGAATACTGGTATTCGGCAAGTGCCAAAAAGAATAGAGCTCCGCATCGGAAATGATCTGACCATCGTTTTTATATAAAGCAAAAGGCCAGTAGCGGAATTTTCTTCTTCGCACTACTGGCCTCATGTCGACGATACGCTGGAGCTCTGGTGTTTTTTGTAGCTCCTCCACTTGCTTCGTAAAAAGCAAGGTATGTTTGAGCGTATTCATATTCTTTTGATTGACCTCGGTCAGAACCGCTTGAATATTGCCGAGCTTTGCTTCTGCATCTTCAGGGGTACTTGAAACCGTCCAATATGAAATGACAGTTTGAAAGAGCGATGCCTTCATTTTTTCGACCATCGCCATCGTAACCGACGAGACTAACTCCGATGTATGTGTTTGCTTGGGTGCCACAAATTTCTTCGTGGGGTCTGGCGTGACCTGCTGGCGCCGTTCTTGCTCTTCGAGCAAGAAATGGATGATCTGATTAAAAAAGTGAGACGTAGGCGAAGTAAACACGTTATAGACCATAAACTGGCCTCGTCCGAGCCCCTCCATGGTTGAAATGATTGAATCTACCGGATCGCTGGATACATCTTTAAACGTCTTAATTCGATGGAAAAATGAACCTTCCATCGAAGACTGCCCATAGCTCAAATACTGTTTTTGGAACTTTGAAAGTTCTGAAACGATACTCGCCTTATCAATCATCGTTATCTCCGCATTCGGATAGGCGTTGAAAATCGCCTTCTCTATCCGCTGGAAATGGGTTTTGGGAATGTTCAGTCGAAAGGAAATGTAGGGGTACTGTGCAAAGATCTGCATCGTGAAAAAAACTTGTGTCGCCCTACGAACCTTCCACAATCGATACAATTTTTGAAAAAGATAGAACGTTTCCGAAAAAGCATGAAGTCCTGCAATCGGATCATCATACACAGAATGAAATGCCTTAAGAATTTTTTGTTGAACCTGAAACGCGGTAGTTTGAGAATCTCGGGGAATAGTAATCTCGATGTAGGTACTTTCGAGTGCCGCCTGATCGGCATCCTTCTTTTTTATCTTAATTTTTTCAAACGCATGAAAAATACCGAGACGGTGCATCCAAACGAGGTCATAAAACAGGAGTAAGACGACTCCGAATACAGCGCTGAGGATTCCGATATTAAATTCCCAAGGTGGAATCCTTTTCACCGCATCAATCCATAACGAGACATTGGTCATATGGGTCATTCAGTGTTTGTTATGCTTTTTTCAAATAGCACACCTTTTTGATCTCTCACCCCGCCACTGAAATGGCGGGAGTCCCCCCTCCCTCTCTCCGCAGTTCCCCCACCTCCACCTCCCATCCCCATCTCCT
>CAYJBK010000152.1:0-3212 GCA_964368365.1 uncultured Candidatus Saccharibacteria bacterium | reverse complement strand
GAAACATCTTGTTGCTTGCGATCTCTCGTGACTGCACCAGTTCAGCGCCCCGTTCAGTTGGGAAGAAATTGACGATAAAAAGTTCGTCAAAGACCTTTTTGCTTATACGATTGATACGCCCGACTCGCTGAATTACTCGCACAGGGTTCCAGGGAATATCGTAGTTAACAACCATACCCGCACGGTTAAGGTTAAAACCTTCAGAGATCTTATCGGAAGATAAGAGTACGTCGAATTCATCCTCTTGAGCAGGGAAAGAGGCATCGAAATTCTTATTGATTGCCGATAACTTTTGCGCTGACAAGTCCCCGCCGATAGTTAGTAATCTATCGTCAAAGGCTTTCTTTAGCCGCGGCTCCAGATACTTCACGGTATCAAGGTATTCGGAGAAAATAACGATTTTGCGATTTGGTTCCTTTTTGAATTGAGATTTCAAGTTGTGAACCAAGCAGTCCGTTTTGGGATCGTTTTCGATCAAATCAAATTCGTGTAAGGATTCGAGGATCTCGTTAAACAGCTCGAGGTCTAAATTAATATCCTCTAGAAATTCTTTTTTGTATTTAAAATCAGAAAGTTTGTAAATCTTGTGATTCTTGGGGTACTGGCCTGCGTTTATTTTCTCTGTATACTCCGCCAAGTATTTTTCTATTTCTTCCGGCTCCTTATCGTATATTCTCTCGAGCAAGCTTCGATCCAAAATGTAGTTTCCGGTCTTTTCGACAAATTGCAGGGCTGATTCCGTAATGTGCTTGAAGTTTTTCAAGCTCTGCTCAAAAGAGCCGAATGAGCTTTCAAACCGCTTAACGAGCAAGCGGCGCATGAAATCATAGAGGTTGCGCTGTTGAATAAATTCGAAGTTTTCTTTGTCCGACAACTTTTCTTCAGAGATTTTTTCTCTAGCAGTCTCATATTCAAAAGGTCTGTAAATCGCTCCTTTAAACCTTCCGCCTTCTTCCGGATCGCCAAAATAAACCTTTATCACGCTGTCATAAAGATCTGATTGCTCTTTCGTTAACTCAAAGAACCACTCTTTGGGGTCGGCCACTTTTGATAGATTTTTAACCTCCTGCTTATAAAGCGGATTTCCTTCCAGATCGAGGCGATTGCGACGAATAGTTACCGGTTCTATCACATCGCGGATTTGTTTTGCGAGATACTTGGAGTGTTGCTTTACTTTTTCTAAGCTTGTCTGGAGGTTAAACTTCTCCTCAAAGAATGTTTCGTAATAATTATGGGCCTTCCTCCTCTTTTGCTCGTTGAGTGAGTTCCAGTACTTCTTGATATAGCCGAGCCGGTCAAATGCCCCCTTAAAGGATTTAAACCGATCAACCAAACTGTCCTCCAGGGTAATGGAGGATTTTTTGGGAGTTATGAAAAGTTTAAGCAGAGACAAAATATCTCCGGGACGGTTGTTGAATGGTGTGGCAGTAAGAAGGATGACGGACTTGTCGCGACAGATATTTTTTAAATATTCGTAGTCTTGCGTATCTTGATTTCTGAATCGGTGCGCCTCGTCTACGATGACAACTTCAATATCTTTTGCCTTTTTCGTAAATTCTTGAAGTTTCTCTAAATCGCCCAGAGACCACACTTCCCAATCGTGAAGGCCGAATTGTTCTTTATACATGTTCCAACCCGAATCTTTTTTTCTCACGTCTCCCATGAGTCCGGGCGGACAGATTATTACGCCGCGTTTTCTTAATTCTCTTGCAACCGAACAAGCAATAATCGTTTTACCAAGACCAACAACGTCGGCAAGTATAACGCCGTTGTTTTTCTCAATTGTCGCCAGCGCCTGGCGGACAGCATCTAACTGATATTGATAAGGGGTATAACCATTCTCCTTAAGGGTAGTAATGAGTGACTGTCCGACATCTTTTTTCTCGAAAGAGTCGAGATACATTTTTAAGACCAAGACGAACGCTTCAAAAGGCGTAATTTTCTTGACGAGAGTTTCTTTTTCGATTAGCTCCACGAGTCTCTTTTTGAGTGCATCGTTTTCTGTGATTTTAACTGCTTCGTCCCATAAGTTATCGAAATATTCTTCAGCATTCTCGAACCCATAGTCGCTAATCTCAACATTGAATTCTTCTTGGGTTGTAAGCCCGGAGCTAGTAAGATTACTGCTACCCGTGATAAAAAGATTTTTGCGTCCCACCTGTCCGCTTTGGAGCTTAAAGATATACAGCTTTGCGTGGTTTGGACGAAATGTTTTTCGGATTACAAGCCGATCGTTCTTGATGAGATCAACAAAGAATCTAACTTGTTCGTAAAATTCCTGAGTGTCAAACTGCTCTGTGTTGATTGATTTTTTTATTGATTTAAAAAACCTGGAGCTGATTTCTTCGTTGGATAAACTGCCGCTTTGGTCGTCAGGGTCGGCATACTCAATCAATTGATAATTCAATTTATCAACGTTAAGTCCGACTAGGACTTTAATTACTACCTTGGGATTCTGTTTGAGCTCAGAGTAAAGCTCTCTTATGCCGGAAAAGTAGAAGAAGCCGACCAGAAACTTCAGCTCCTCGCTTTTATTTATCAGCTCGACTAGGCGCTTTTTCAAGTTTTCTGCGTCGCTATTTGTAATGAAGTTTTTCATAAAATATTTTCCATACTGCCCCCACTCTACTATAAAATTGGGGTTATTTGAAGGGTTGCCATTCTTGCTCTTTGTACGGTAAAATAGAGAATCTATGGAGAAACGGTATGAGTACAAACGAGAAGTAATAAAGTGTGCGAAATGCGGCTCGGGAGTCACCGCAGATGATAAGTACAAAAAGCTCAAAGACGGCTCCACGGCAAAGTACATCTACTATGGATGCACGAGAGCAAAGGATCTAAGCTGCAAAAGCGGGTATATCAGGGAAGAAGAATTGGTTCTGCAGTTCGTGAGACTCATAGATACGATCAACATCAATGAGCTCGGACTGCGAAAACGCCTTGATGAGGAGTTCCAGCGGTACCAGAAATTCCAGACAATGCTCGGCCTTAAAAAGGCAGATGCCGGGCGCGTGGACGCGGATATGAAGAATTACGCCAAGTATATATTGCGGGAAGGAAACATTTTCGAGAAACGAGAACTGCTGGCATATCTCAAAGACAGAATACTGCTCGCCAACAAAATCATTACGCTTGCCAAGTAAGTAAGGTAAACGAAAAACCACCAAATCGGTGGTTTTTCGTTCTGGATACGGCGCTCAGCCGGTATGCAA
>CAYJBK010000151.1:0-3253 GCA_964368365.1 uncultured Candidatus Saccharibacteria bacterium | reverse complement strand
CTCCATCTATTTGCCGAAGTTCGAACTTTTTTCGAACGAGACGCTATTAAAAACTGATCTGCTGGCGTACGCGCGGCGGATCGCGGTGACACCACGAATGAAGTACGCTCCAATACCAATGGTGCGTCCCCGCCAACGGCCGGAGTACCGTCCGCCGCACGCCATCCACAGTGCCTTTGCTGATCCTGATTTTTTTGCGCGGGCAGAGCGGGGGTGGGGGTATTGAAAAGGCCTAACTCAAAAATATCCTTAACGGGTGGGCAGCAGCGAAGGGAAAATTCCTTAGCCCCTATTTAAATGTTTTTCCCTTCGCTGCTGGGTGGGAGAGGGAGGCTATTTTTGAGATCCACCTGTTGTATTTTAATATAATTGTTTAGAAATACAAATCACGCTATGATTACCAGTGTCAATATGACTGATTCGGCTAAAAAATTAGGAAAGAATATTCGGAAACTTCGACTAGAAAGAACTCTCACGCAGGGCGGATTGTCAAAAAAGGTTGGCGTTGACACTCCGTACCTAAGCAACGTCGAAAACGGCAACAAAAATCCCACGCTTGCCACTATTGAGAAGATCGCGAAGGCGCTGGGAGTGTCGATTGAGGAGTTAATGAAATAATTTTATCTAAGCCTAGATATGTCTAGAGAAACATTTAAGCAATCAGACACTCCTCGTGATCCAAAGATTGAAACAGAAAAAGAACCCTCCAAAAGAGAGTTTTGCAATTTAAACGAGCTTTCAGAAGAGCAATTTACGGCTCTTAGAAACCGAATTGAAAAAGCAAAAGGAAGAATTATTGCGTTTATTCACCCTTACTATCCGCAAGAAGACTCCATTTGGACAGACGTAGGTGATGTAAGACAGGAAGATTTAGAAAAGATGAGAGCATCACTCCCGATTCTTCTGTCTACTCAAAGCGAAAACAGTCCTCCCATATTGGTTTTTCAAGATACTGATAGGACTAATGAACTCCAGATAAACTTAAAAGAGACAGCATTAAAGGAAGACAGCTATTTTATACCGACACTTCCTCATGACCCCACGCCATCTAGTGGTGGGTGGGATAGTCTTCTGCATAAATTGAAGAATTTGGGAGTTAATGAAGTGATTATGGCAGGAATGAATTTGGTGATTGAGTGGCCAGATGACACTGATCCGAAAGTGGGAGGTTGTTTAGCGTCCGCAGCCGAAGAACTTTCAAAGGTTTTCAAAGTTAACATCTCAAAATTTACATATCCCAATACAAAGGAAGACTATGCTCGATTCCATGGCCCAAAGGGACCAGAAGATCATAAACCTCGAAAAAGTGATCACTGAACGATATGCAGATTTCAAAAATTACCATTGAGAATTTCCGTTCAATTAAGTTTGCTGAGGTTATTCCAAATGACTTAAATATTTTTGTCGGTCAAAATAATCACGGAAAGACTAATTTTTTTGAGGCAATAGATTGGTTTTTCAGCGGAACAAAGAAAGGCGAAAGTATCGAGGAAATTCGGTTTGGCCGTACGGGTGATGCAAAAGTCGAAGTTTTGATTGAATTTGAAGGTGCGCAGGATGGAGCAAGTCGCATGAAGAATGAGGGAAACAAAACCAAAATGTTAGGGGTGCTAGATAGCAGCGATACGATACTTGTAAAGAGAAGTAGTGATGACCCCAAGAAGCGATCTATTTTTGTGAAGGGAGCATGGGTAGACAAACTTCCGACTGGATTTGATACAGCTTTCAACGATTTCCTCCCTCGGTTTGAATATATTGACACACGGAAATACTTTGAAGACGTAGCAAAGTTTTCCAAAACTACACCTGTTGGAATCATGCTGTCAGGTGTTTTGACAACAATCTTGGAAAAAAGCACTCAGTATCAAGAATTCCATAAAAACTTTGAAGAAATATTTGGAGGCGAGAAGTCAGATGTAAAACTTGAGCTGGATAATCTCAGCAACCGAGTAAAGGTTTACCTAGAAAGACAGTTTCCTGATTGTACTAAGGTAACTTTCGAGGTAGCTCCTCCGGTGTTCGATGATCTTTTGAAGAACTTCGATACCTCAATTAATGACGGCATAGAAACAAGTGCCTCCGAAAAAGGAGACGGTATGCAGCGAGGTTTGATGCTGGCAATATTGCAGGCCTACGCAGATTTTCGACGAGAGAACGAGGATATTGGAAAATCTTTTCTCTTTTTTATCGACGAAGCTGAGCTGCATCTCCACCCGTCGGCGCAGAGGAAGCTCAAAGAGGTTCTTATAGAACTCGCCGATGAAGACGATCAGGTTTTTATAAATACCCACTCCTCTGTTTTAGTTGTTGATGAGCATCCTAATCAGCAAATATTTAAAATAGAGAAAAGTGATCGACAAAGCAGTATCGTTCCGATTGGTACTGAACAGAAGCCGTATGTTATTTATGAACTACTCGGCGGAAGTCCAGCTGATCTTCTTCTGCCGAAGAATTTTTTAGTTGTGGAAGGACATACAGAACTTGAATTACTAACAAGATTATTGTTTCGCCTCTATCCGTCTAAACCAAAAATTCAGGTTATTTCCGCCGGAGGTGATTTAACCCAGGTTGGTAGGTCTCTAAACGCGATAGAACAAATCTTCAAGCCGCTCGACAAAAGTATCTATCGAGAAACAGTCGTCATCTATGTTGATAAACACGATGCCGCGCAGGTAACTTCGTTTCTTGGAAACTATCCGCATCTGGCGACCAATGGCCAATTTATAGAAGCTACGGCGGGAGCAATAGAAGAATCCTACCCGCCGTCATGGCGTCAAACACCGGCACAAGTAAAAGTTATGGGCGGCCCAGCGAAAATAACTCTTGCCCAGCAAGCCGGAGATAGCATGAGTCTCGCCGAGTTCGAAGCTGAAATGCCGAAACTAAAAGAGGCATTGGAAAAAGTTTGGGCCCTTGCGTATCTATAAAAACAATATGCCCGACGACGTCCCACAGCCAGAACAATCGGCCAACCTTGAGCCAAATAGCGTGCCTCCAGAGCAAGCGGTTTCTCCAGCTCCACAAGGCCCTGAAGCACCCCCTGAGGCCCCAGAAGCCGTACCAAGCACGCCAATTTTAGCACCCGCCGAAACATCTGTTTTGAGTCCAGAAACGCCAGTTTCTGTTACTGCACCAGAACCTATTCCCGTTTCAGTTCCAGCGGCTCAATCCATACAACCCAACCCTCGCTCATTCCTTCAAAAAGCCCTCGACGCTATCCAGTTCAGAAAACGAGCGAAGCTCGAAAAGATCA
>CAYJBK010000150.1:0-3267 GCA_964368365.1 uncultured Candidatus Saccharibacteria bacterium | reverse complement strand
CACCTTCTCCTCGCAGCACTTCAGGAGGTTTTGGGTTCTGGCGTAAAGCAGCGTGGATCCAACATTACGAGCGAGCGGCTTCGTATTGGTTTTTCTTTTGAACGCAAGATGACCGATGAAGAAAAGAAAAAAGTGGAAGAGCTGGTGAATACCTGGATTAAAGAAGAAATTCCTGTGGTGCGGCGTGATATGCCCAAAGCAGAGGCGGAGGCGCTTGGTGCTGAACACGAGTTTGGGGCAACGTACGGCGACGTTGTGTCTGTCTATTTTGTAGAACGTCCGGACGGCAGGCGAGTCAGCAAAGAATTCTGCGGCGGCCCACATGTTACGAATACAAAAGAGCTCGGTTCATTCAAAATTTTGAAAGAGGAAGCGGTGGCCTCCGGCGTTCGCCGCATTAAAGCTGTTGTTCAGTAGTCTTTTGGAGGTGTACAAGCCCTATTTTGCCCACGTGTGGGTATTCTTGTATTATGTATGGATGGGAAAATGCCGACGCATTGACGGTCGATCTACAGTTTTACACGTTACAAGAATTATTTAGTAGAAAGATACACACGTATGGTTACACATAGTGCTTATAGAAAAGTTCTCAGTGCTGGTATTGCGGTTTCGATGCTTCTCGGTGGAGTATCAACAGCCTTGGCATCAAGCCATCGCGAGGCGCCGATGGTCTCTGGTGATCCAAAGGTGGACGCTACAGACCTCTATGCCTTCGTGAGTCCAGACAAGAAAGATACGGTTACGGTAATTGCAAACTACATTCCGTTCGAGGAGCCAGCAGGCGGTCCGAACTTTTTCTCGTTTGATGATAGCGCGATGTACGAGATCAAGGTTGATAACAATGGTGATGCAAAGGCAGATATTACCTATCAGTTCCAATTTAAGACAACAACGACGAATCCAGGTACGTTCCTCTACAACACGGGACCTATTGGATCGCTGACTGACGCGAATTGGAACGTTCGCCAGAGGTATACCCTTACCAAGGTTGAGGGTGGCGTAAGTACGGTTCTTGGAACAGATCTCCCAATGCCGCCTGTGAACGTTGGCCCTAAGTCAACGCCAAACTATGCATCGCTTCAGGCTGCAGCGATCACTACGCTTCCTTCTGGAACAAAAGTTTTCGCAGGGCAGAGTGACGATCCGTTTTATGTTGAATTGGGTGGTATCTTCGATCTCCTTACTATCAGAAAGCTTCCTGGAAACGCGGGAGGTGGTACTGATGGTTTGAAGGGGTACAATACGCATTCGATCGCGCTCCAGATCCCTATCAGTTCTCTCACGAGTTCAAAGACGGTCCCAACCGCTTTGACAGATGCGGCTGCTGTACTTGGCTTCTGGACAACAGCATCACGTCAGGCGACTCGTGTGCTCGGCAATGCTTCCCAGACCAATTCTGGGGACTGGATCCAGGTCTCACGGCTAGGTTCTCCTCTTGTGAACGAGGTAGTGGTTCCGCTTGGTGCAAAGGATCTCTGGAACTCTTCAAAGACCGTTGACGACGCACAGTTTGGGAACGGTGTGACAAACCCAGAGCTCGCCGTACTCTTCAAGGCTCTCTACGGTATCAAGGTTCCTCCACAGGGAGCTTTTGGAACTGCTGATGCTCGCGATGACCTCGTGGCGATCTATCTCACTGGTATCCCAGGTCTCACGAAGCCAGCGAATGTTGTTCCATCTGAACAGCTTCGCTTGAACGTAGCTGTTCCTCCGGCGGCAAAAGAAAACCGTCTTGGTGTTCTTGGTGGTGACAATGCAGGATTTCCGAACGGACGTCGCTTGGGTGACGACGTGACGGACATCTCTCTCAAGGCAGTGGCTGGTGCGGCGTACCCACTCTTTCATCCAGGCTTCGCGGTTGACGCAACAGGTGCAGCATTGGGCGATGGCGTAGATGCAAACGATGCAGCATTCCGAGAAAGCTTCCCATACCTAGCTCTTCCATGGGCAGGGTATGACAGCTACCCACATGGCTGGATGAAGCATGACGGCATGATGATGCCTCCTGGCCAGGTTATGAAAATGGCAAAGAAGCTCTGCAAGCTGACGGGAAGCCCAGCATTTGGCTCAAAGAGCGACGAGGTTCGCTGTCTTCAGAACTATCTCAAGGCAACTGGATTCCTTTCGGTAACACCGACAGGAACTTTCGGGCCGCTTACACGAGATGCTGTGAAGGCGTGGCAGAAGTCGAAAGGTGTTGCCCAGACTGGTGCAATGGATGCATCGTCTCGCGCTCACTTCAACGACGAGAATGAAGAATAGGTAGGTGGTATAGTAGCCCTGCTGAAGGCACAGCCTTCGGCGGGGCGATCAATAACATCTTAATTATATGCAGAATTTCAGAAACGGATGGCTGCTAGCGGTTACTCTCATACTGGTCGGTGCTGCTTTTTTCTATGGCCGCCCACGCGCATCCCCGGAGAATATACGCTCGTATCTCGATCTTTCATACTCATACTTGCAAGTGGTTCGGGAGACTGCTGACAGCTCATACTACGTCAAGATAGATGATCTTGCTGATGCGGCTGAAGCGCTTGATCCCAAAAATGCCGAGGTGTCTGCGCTCCGAGCAAGCACTGCCCTGGGTCGCCATCACTTTAAGGAAGCGCATATCTTTGCAAAGGAGGCCGTGGCACTGGACCCAAATCGGGCTCTCTTTCGGGGCCTTTTGGGGGACTCTGAGATAGAGCTTGGTCACTATGATGCTGCGGTTGCTTCATTTCAAAAGATGATCGACATTCGTCCGGACTTTAGTTCCTACTCGCGTACTGCATATCTTCGTGAGCTCTACGGTGATGTGCCCGGAGCTCAAGCCGCGCTCAGAAGCGCGATAAGTGCCGGAAGTAAATACCCCGAAAACGTCGCTTGGGCGTACGTGGAGTTGGCAAAGCTCGATATGCGGACGAGTTTGAATGCGGCGAAGAAAGATCTTCGCGACTCGCTTGCTACACAAGCGGAGTATCCGCCCGCACTGGAGCTTTTGGGAAAGGTCGCTTTTTTTGAGGGATAAATGTATTCGGCTGAGGACTATTTCCAAAATGCCTATAAAAAAAATAGCGAGCGAACCATAAGTTAAAATTAAATCTTCAATGACTAGCAGCATAATTAAAAAATAGAACGCGCTCTGGAACTTTATATGTTATGCGTATGCGGAGCGATGCCGCGCTTTAGAAGATCAATCAGCGCGAAAAGGAAACTCAAAAGAATCGGGCCGAACAAAAAGCCGTAAATGCCGAACACTGAAAGTCCCCCCAAAACCGAAAGTAA
>CAYJBK010000149.1:0-3267 GCA_964368365.1 uncultured Candidatus Saccharibacteria bacterium | reverse complement strand
TTCTGCAGTGAGTACGGCCGTCATATATTCCGCGGGGTAATTGGCTTTCATGTAGGCGGTTTGATACGCAACGAGCCCATAGCTTGCGGCGTGTGCTTTATTGAATCCATAGGCGGCAAAGGGCTCGATGAGTGTCCAGAGTTCGTGAGCCTTTTCTTCCGTGAGCCCGTGTGCTACGAAGCCGTCATGCAGCTTCTTTTTCTGTGCCTCCATTTCTGCGGGCACTTTCTTGCCCATCGCTTTGCGGAGCTTGTCTGCTTCGAGCCATGAGTATCCAGCGAGATGGATTGAGATGAGAAGTACGTCGTCTTGGTAGGTGATCACGCCATATGAAGCGGCGAGAATATCTTTAAGACGTGGATCAAGATACGAGATTGTTTTCGGATTATGTTTACGCTTGATGTATTCCGGGATCGATTCTATGGGACCTGGACGGTACAGGGCGACCATAGCGTTGATGTCATGGATTGTAGTAGGACGAAGTTCTTTGAGATACTTGGTCATACCCGCGCCGTTTAGCTGGAAGAGCCCCATGGTTTCTCCACGGGCGAGCATTTCGAAAGTTTTCTTATCGTCGCGGGGGATATTCTCAATATCTACATCGATCCCTTGTGTGATTTTTACGATGCGCACGGCGTCTCGAAGGATGGCGAGGTTTCTGATTCCGAGAAAGTCGAATTTTAGGAGACCTGCATCCTCAACCGCGTGCATGTCGTACTGCGTAATGATCTTGCCGCCCTTCGGGTCAAGCTGCGTAGGGCAGTAGTCGGTGAGCGGTGTTGGTGCGATTACCACCCCTGCCGCATGTACTGAGATGTGTCGTACGCACCCTTCAAGTTTCTTTGCAAGATCAATAATTTCTTTTACCGCTGGATCAGAGTCGTAGAGTGGCGGAAGTTCTGGGTCGAGCTCAAACGCTCTATCAATTGTCATGGGGAAGCCTTGTGACCCCATCGGAATCATTTTCGAAATCTTGTCACCCATTGCATAGGGGTGTCCGAGTGCGCGTGCCACGTCGCGCACGGCCCCTTTGGCGAGCATGGTACCAAAGGTTCCAATTTGGGCTACATGGTCTTGGCCATATTTTGTACGCACATATTCGATCATTTCGTCGCGTCTATTATCGGCGTAGTCCATATCTATATCGGGCGCTGATGGGCGTTCTGGATTGAGAAAACGTTCAAACGGAAGCTTGTATTCAAGCGGATTTACTTTCGTAATGCCGGTGAGATATGTGACAAGTGACCCTGCGACGGATCCTCGAATGTTCGTATAGATGCCGTTTTCTGCGGCAAAACGAAGAAGGTCAGCTACCACGAGGAAGTATTTTGCGTATCCTTTCTGCTTTATCACGTCGAGCTCATATTCGAATCGTTTTATGAGTTCATCGTTTGACTCGAGTCCGCGCTTCCCAATGCCTTCCTGAGCCAGTTTCCGAAGTTCGTCGTCTGGCGTGAGTCCGTCTTCGATGGTAATTTCGGGGAATACCCACTTGCCGAGATCGAGTTCGATGTTACATCGCTCGGCAATCTTTAGTGTGTTTGTGACTGCCTCTGGAATATCTTTAAACGTCTCTGTTACCTCCACGCCATCAGAGAAGTGTGCTTCACATTCAAAGGTGAGCTGCTTGCCTTCCATGTTGCCGGTCTGGATTTTGAGAAGGGTGTCGTGCGCCTTTCTGTCATCATGATGCAGGTAGTGTGAGTCCTGGGTGGCTACGAGCGGGATTTTGAGCTCACGCGCAAGTTTGATGAGCGCATTCTCGTTTGCGGTATGTCCTTCGATCTCGGGTTTGCGCATTATCTCTATGAAATAGTTTTCTCTGCCGAAGATTTCTTGGTATTCAAGTGCCACAACAAGCGCATCCTCGTACCCCCTCCTTTGAAGCGTGCGGGAAAGTTCGCCGCCAAAACACCCTGAAAGACAGATGATTCCTTCGTGATATTCACGGAGCAGCTCTTTGTCCATGCGGGGTTTGTAGTAGTATCCTTCGAGGTTTGCCTTTGTTACGAGCTGAATAAGATTTTTATAGCCGGTGTAGTTCGTTGCAAGAAGTGTGAGGTGATATCGTTCGTTGTCGATGCCAGGTTCTTTGTCGGTGCGTTTGCGATTCGCAATATAGGCTTCGACCCCAATAATCGGATTGATGCCAGCTTTTTTACACTCCTTATAGAATTCAATTGCGCCGTACATGTTTCCATGGTCGGTGAGACCAATGGCGGGCATTCCCCAAGACTTTGCGAGTTTCACCATTTCATCTACCTTCGAGAGACCATCGAGCAGGGAATAGTGTGAGTGGGTATGGAGGTGCACATACTGCCCGCGTGGATCAGGGGGGCCAGTTTTTTCTTCAACTTTTACCGGTGCATCTGCCATAGAGATGTTCTAGTATACCAGAAATCAAAGGTGTATTCTGGGTGTGTGAAATACCTCGTTGGCGTAGATGAAGTAGGCCGCGGACCTCTTGCAGGACCGGTGGCTGTGTGCGCGCTCATGGTGCGAGGAGACCTGCTTCGAAAGCTTGGTAGGATCAGAGATTCCAAAGGTCTGAGCGAGGCCCAGCGGAAGGAGTGGTTCATAAAAGTACGTGCGTTTCAGAAAGACGGTGACCTTGATTTTGCGGTAACGTACGCGCGAGAAAAAACCATAGATACGATAGGGATTGTTCCAGCCGTGCGTCGTGCGCTTTCGCGATCGCTCCAGAAACTGGAGCGCGAGCCGTCCGAGTGCCTCGTGCTTCTCGATGGCGGGCTCGAGGCTCCGGAGGAGTATGAAAATCAAGAAACGATAATTCGAGGCGATGCTACGGAGACTATCATTGCGCTTGCATCAATCGTGGCAAAAGTGTATCGAGATCGGCGTATGATTCGGCTTTCCAAAAAATATCCCGGATATGGTTTCGAGAAACACAAAGGGTATGGCACCCGAGCGCATTATGAAGCGTTGCAGAAGTTTGGAAGTAGTCCAATCCACCGCCTGTCTTTTCTTTCAAAAATTATTTCTCGATAGTACTTGTTATTTTTTCTCGCTAGACCTAGGATTGCTGTGGGTGCGAACTTTTTGGAGGTAGAGAAAGAAAGTGGACGACGAAACGCCCAAGTGCCCTCGATGCGAGATTTCTATGTCGAGGAAGGGAAAAGGATGGGAGTGCGTTGGGTGTGGGCATCCATGGCCTCCACCTACTGCTGCGCCGAAGTTCGACCTCGCTCAGGTCGATTTCGTGGCACTCTACGAGAAACGTCCAGGTCCTACTCACGCCTGTCACAT
>CAYJBK010000148.1:0-3311 GCA_964368365.1 uncultured Candidatus Saccharibacteria bacterium | reverse complement strand
CAACTCGGTCCGCACTATCTTGAATCTCATCTTGCTCAAAACGGCATTGGTTCAGACCACCTGGTTTTGTTTGAGCATGCCGACATGCGCAAGACAAGAAATGGGTTGCAAGAGCGTCTAAGTTTAGATCAGCTGCATATGCTGCATCTCGTAGACGGCAAAGTTCATGAGGGTAAATTCGAACCACAAGCACTGGAAGGTTATGATATTATTGGCATGTCTGTAATGAGTCCTCAGGCGCCCGATGCCTATCTGTTAGGTGAGCATATAAACAGGCACCAACCCCACACGACAACAGTTATTGGCGGATCGCATGCCCGCTATTATGTTGATTCGGTCAAAAACCTGCCTGAAAATATTGCCTTTGATTTTATTGTTCCACAAGACGGCTGGACTCCGATGTTAAGAATTGCGAACGGCGACATAAAAAAGATTGGAAAAAGCAGCGTTTTATTACATTACGAGACCAATCTTCTGGGTTTACCACCCCCAACAAGGCCCATTGAGCTTATGACCCGATATGAGTTTAGTATTGCAGGCGCTCCTGCATACCATTCCATTACAGCTTTAGGTTGCCCTTTTACCTGCAATTTCTGTGAATCAGGACGTGAAAAGGTTAGAAATTTCTCAAAATCAATGATAGAGAGCGACCTCGAGACCATTGCACTGACGCACAGAAATCAAGGAAGAAGCGCATATTCAGTAATGTTCTTTGATGATGTAGGCTTGTTGAATCCGAAACAAGTTAACGACCTCGCCCAGATGGTTTCTAATCATAAGTTCTCTACTTGGAGAGCATTCACTCACGCATACCTTGTTGTCAAATTTAAGGACAAGTTATTATTGCCATTTACAGAAACTGGTGGCAAGAGAGTTGGAATGGGGCTTGAAACTGGTTCTCAGCGGACTCTTAATCTAATCAACAAAAGGAATGGACAATTCCAATCGGTACACGAACATTATGAGGCAGTAAGGATAGTTAACGAAGCCGGCATAGCAGTTGATGCCTTCACCATGATCTATCCATTCGAAGATGAGAGCGATCTTAAGGACACTACTGACTTGATTAGATTTGTGGTCGCGAACCCCGTTAATGGAGTGGACCATATGAATCGACCGCTGAAAAATCACGTTGACTCAACAATAATGATGCCTTACGAAGGAACCAAGTTTAATGAGATGATAATGGCGGGAAAGTTGGAAGGGGTTAGTATGATAGAAAATATCGATCCTGGTCTGCTTTTCTACAAAGGAATCGCGGGAGGATCTGGCTGGCCATATACTAAAACTAGGCTTCCTAGAGAGAGATATGAAGAAGAACAGAAGCTCAGAAACTCACTTAGACCGCAGTACAGATAGTTCTGATCAGTGCAAACAGGAAGAAAAAAACGAGCGGGCGTGCCGCACGATGGATGGCGATGCGCCGCACAGGGGTTCCCGGACTTCGCTCCGTTCCGCGACCCCAAAAGCATCCTGAATTTCGGTGAGTGCTGCTCGGTTCCCCGCCTGACACGGTTCCCGCAACCGGGATCCTTAGGGACGGAACATCGTCGTTCCGCCCGGGACTGTGTTGCGCGGTCGTTCACCGCTCGCGTGGCTTCGGCACGACCGTGAAGCCGGTTTGTCGTGATAGGAGACGGCTACCCTCCCTGCCTAGCCCGCCCAGACAGGGAAACCGCCAATGCGTTTTTAAATGTTCGTAGGGCCTACACCACCAGGATGGCTGGTTTTCCGGGCCAGGCATTGCGTGCTTTCGGCTCGGCAGATTTCTCGGCGGGGATGATCTCTACAGGGCAACCCAATTCCTTCTCGAGAGCGGCCTTGTTCCCGGAGAACGCGCTTGCCTCCTCAGCGTGTCTGAGTTTGGCAGATAATATTTTTCCCGGTTCAGAGACGAGTTTGGGCACGATCTTCGCGATGTCTTGGCCGTGTTTCTTCAGTTCGGTGTGCATCAGCATTTTGATGAGTTCGCCGACGTTCTTGGTTTTGCCGATGTGTTCACGGAGATGGATGTAGAGGTCGTGTTTCCAGGCATCTGCGAGGAAGAGCGTGATGCGGCTGCACTTTTCTCGTTTGACGAGTTGCATGATTTCACGAACATCCGAAAGCGTTTGTTCGATGAGTGCCTCGGTGTGGTCGATGGTGGGATCGATTCTCTTCTGGTCTGCTTTCGGCCAGGAGGCGAGTGAGACGAGTCCTTTGCCGCCGATCTTTTCCCCGCATTCTTCGGCGACGTGAGGGAGGAAGGGGCTGGAAAGTGTGCAGAGTTTCTTCAGCGTGTCAGTATAGGTTTTCTTGCTGAGCGAGTCGCGATGCTTGTGGACGTGGTTGACGAGGTCCATCAGGTGTTGGATGGCGGTGTTGAGGTTGAAGGTGTCCATTTCGGAGGTGACGTGTTGGATGGTTTGGTTGAGCTTGTGTTCAAGGTATGCATCGCGCGAGGTATCCTTCGAGGACGACGGCTCGTCGAACAATCCGATGAATTTGTGGATGAAGCGGGACACGCCTTCGATGCCTTTGTCGTTCCATTCCATATCGCTTTCGGGGTTGGCGACAGACAACGCAAACACGCGTGCGGCGTCGATTCCATAGTTCTTGGACAATTCGGTCTGGGTCACGATGTTTCCGAAGCTTTTGCTCATCTTGTGACCGTCTTTATACACGGTCCCTTGATTGAACAGGCGGAGGAATGGCTCGTCGAACTTGAGCATACCGAGATCGCGCAATGCCTTCGTCCAGAAGCGTGAGTAGATGAGGTGTCCGACGGCGTGTTCGATGCCTCCGATGTATTGGTCGACGGGCATCCAGTGCGAGACTGCTTTGGGATCGAAGGCGTGTTTGTCATCATGGGGGCTGCAGTAACGGAGGAAGTACCAGCTGCTGTCGACGAATCCTCCCATCGTGTCGGTCTCGCGGGTCGCAGGTCCTTTGCAGGATGGGCAGGTCGTCTTCACCCAGGACGTGACGTGGGAGAGCGGGTTTCCATCTTTGGTGAAATCCGCTTTCTCAGGGAGTGTGAGCGGGAGATCTTTCTCGCCGAGGGGGACGGTGCCGCATTTCTTGCAATAAACGATGGGTATGGGCGTACCCCAGTAGCGTTGGCGGGAGATGCACCAGTCGCGCAGTTTGTACTGGACGGTTTTCTTGCCGATTTTTTTCTTGTGGATGTGCTCGGCGATCTTGGTGCGCGCTTCGGAACTGGAGATGCCGGTGAACGTGCCGCTGTTGAGGAGGATGCCATCTGCGGTGAATGCATCTGTGGTGACCTTGAATGCAGTATCGTCGCTGGGACGGATGACTGTCTTGAGCGG
>CAYJBK010000147.1:0-3323 GCA_964368365.1 uncultured Candidatus Saccharibacteria bacterium | reverse complement strand
TTTATCGGTGCGGGTACGGGCGGGGTGCTTATTTCCCCAAGCCTTCCTTCTCTCGAGTTTTCCCTTTTGCAAACTATTCTCGGGTTCCTATTTCTCACCGGTTTTCTTCTTGGGCCAGCAATCATAATTGGAATTTTTCTTTTTCTCTTGGCTCTCATGCAGGCGCCGTACCTTCTTGGTAGTCTTGAATTTCTTGCAGCTCTTGTGGCGCTTGGAATCCTGGGAGACCCGAAGCCCGGAATCGATGACATTTTTGGTATACCTTCCTTTTCTCCTCTCGTGCGATATACGGCTTGGGTCTTGCCAATACTTCGATACGGCATTGGCGGCGCACTGATGTTTCTAGCAGTATGGGAAAAGTTCCTGAATCCACATGTTTCAGAGCTTGTCGTCCGGATGTATGGTCTTACTTCAGTTATTCCGGTTAGTTCAGATATGTGGGTTTTCTCAACTGGTGTTATTGAATTCTTGCTCGGGTTCTTTTTGATTATTGGATTTAGAACACGAGTCATTGCTGCTATCTCATTTGGTGTACTCTCGCTTTCCTTTTTTTACTTTGGAGAGGGTGTCTATTCCCACATTACTCTTTTTGGTGTGCTTTCGGTCATTTTTGTTCTCGCGGACGAATCGTCTTTCTATAAAGGTATTCGTAGTGTCCTTTTTAAGATTGATTCCGAGAAAATTCATCGCGGAGTTATGAAGCTGCTCAGTGCCGGGTATGCGGTGCCTCCGCTCCGGCTAATTCTTAAGGCTGTGTTTGGGGTGAGGGATACTCGGCTCGAGCGCACCGTCTTTGGTATTACGTTTCCTAATCCTCTTGGTCTCGCTGCTGGGTTTGATAAAAACGGAGCGTACACAGACGTGCTTTCCTGCCTTGGGTTTGGATTTATAGAGATTGGCACGGTAACACCTCGTCCTCAGGTTGGTAATCCCAAGCCAAGACTGTTTCGGTTGCCCCAAGATCACGCGCTTATTAACCGTATGGGATTCAATAATGATGGTTCAAAAGCTGCTGCAGAACTGCTCAGGAGTCGCAGAGAAAAAGTTATTATCGGAGGAAACATTGGGAAAAATAAAGATACCTCAAACGAGGACGCAGTCAATGATTATGAGGCCGCTTTTAGGGATCTTTACGAGGTTGTTGACTACTTCGTTGTAAATGTCAGTAGCCCCAATACGCCCGGCCTCCGTGCGCTTCAGGACAGAGAACCCTTGGTACGCATCCTGAACCGAGTGATGCAAGTGAACAAAGAGTTGGGAAGTCCAAAACCAATTCTTTTAAAAATTGCGCCCGATCTTACCCATGAACAGCTGGATGATATTGTGGAAATAGTAAGGCTTACTGGTATTCAAGGGCTTATTGCTACCAATACAACGATTGATCGGACTGGTCTCGTGACGCCCCTCTATCAGGTCGAGGCTCTGGGAGCTGGTGGCCTGAGTGGTATGCCGCTTCGTCTTCGCGCAACCGAGGTGATACGGTATATACACGCTAAGGATAGCACCATACCGATCATTGCCGTCGGTGGCATCTTTACTGCAGAGGACGCACGCGAGAAACTACAGGCAGGCGCGTCGCTTCTTCAGATATATTCTGGATTTATTTATGAAGGTCCGAATATTGTGAAAAATATCTGCAGGGGACTATGAGCGGAGGGGGTAGAGTGTTAGGTTTTCCTAATAACTCGATGTATAATTATTTACATGGAAACATTCCCACAAATCGAAAAGATAACTCGACGTGAGACGAATCTTGAAGTGCCACCGACTGGCGGAACCTTTATTTCAATTCTTAGGAACGGCGATGATTACCGTGGTAATCCAAAGCAGCTGGAAGAGGCTAGAAATTTTCCGGAAGGGCTCGAAGTTGGAAAACTAATGCCCAGCGCCGCGCTTGAAGCACGCACATTTTCAGAAAACCAACTTGCGGGGTTGATTGAGAAGCTAACGCCCGAAGAAAGAGAGCAACTCGATATTATTGTGGTCGCGAGCGATACCGAACTTGGCCCGCTTGCTACTTCTGATGGAAGCACTCCTTTTCCCCACCAAAGATGCGTTGAAACAGGAAAATTTTTGCTCGAAGGAATTGAAAAAGCCATGAGCGATACTGGACTTAATTCAGAACACCTTCTTAATCTAAAATTTCACAAAGATGAAGAAGCGGGAGGCGCACAACCGCTTGCAATACGTGATATTGAGGACCTACAGATGCGCCCTAGAACCGAAGAATTCTTTGCTTTTCTCAAGGCCCAAGCAGCTGAACGCATCAGCAAAGGTCAGAAAGCCAATATATGGGTTATGTATGAGACAGACGAATTTAAAAAAGAGAGAGAAGAGATGAATGTCGAAGGGCCCGAAGAAATCTCTGCCCGAATGCAAGCTTTTATTGATCGAGCAGAGAAGCTCGCGAGCGCACAGCACAAAAGAACACCTGATCGACGCCTGCTTGTATTAGCAGTGGCTCCACGTGACCTAGTAGGACCGTGGCTCAATATACAAGTAGCAGGTCTCTCTCCAGAAGGGTACGAAATTCCGAGAATTGAAAATCTTGCTGGCTTCGGCGTAGTAATAAGCCCCAACGGACAATCCCGCATCAAACTAGGTGATAAGGAGGCAGTACTAAACTAGGGAAGCAAGATACTCCGCAGCCTCTTTAACAGAATTGAATGTAGGCACAGGAGAATCACCCGAATCTAGGCGCCTGAATTCTGGTATTTTTGACTTTGCATGCTGCTTAATACGGTCACGATGCTCAATCACCTGTTGCAGCCTGTCTGTAGTCGCACCTCCGTCATAGTTGTTCTGCTCGCGGCTTGCAATGTATTGCTTATGCTGGTCCCATTCTGGAAGAACAATCGCATCTGGCCTCAACCATAGGTTGGAAGCTCCCATTACCCAAAAACCAAGTTTTTTTGCCTGGTGAGTAACTACATCACTCCGAAAATCAACTTCTCTGAGAGAAGTGGCGGAGTTTCCTGCTGTCCACCAGGCATTATTGGGATGTGCATTAGTTGCCATCCAGAGCTCATCCCCATCAATCCAGTGCCTCTCTTCCTGTGAGTTGATGTAATGCGTCTTTCCCGATCCTGAAGGGGCTAGAATGAAGAAGCCGCGCTTGTGAGTAATATATTTTTCAGAAAAGTTTTTATATATCTCTGTTCCATCTGAAAATATAATAGGTGTTTCAGGATTAAGCATAGCTTCTACGTTATTGATTATAATCAGCCAGTGACGCGTGAATAATAGAGATTGGTTGCATATTCCTTGCTTCGTATCATAAGAACCGCGGTATGATCTGCTTTGATCGAAAGAGCAACTCCGCC
>CAYJBK010000146.1:0-3347 GCA_964368365.1 uncultured Candidatus Saccharibacteria bacterium | reverse complement strand
TAGTCGATGTCCACCTGAACACTTTTGATTTTGAGATTCAAATCACGCTCGTGATCGTAAAATTCTTTGATCGTCTCCAAACTCTGTTCGCCACGCACACCTACTTTTTCCGCAAACTCACTTCGAAGCCTTTCTAACTCGCGCTTTTTTTCCTTAAGCAAAATATTGACTGCTTTTCTTTGCGGGTGCGCTCGCTCGATTATTTTGTCCGGCGCCTCTTCCGTGTCGTAAGTCGTAAGAAGATCAATTCCAAAATGCTCAATCATGTACTTAAAACAATTCTCCTCACGCCATCTGCGCTTTAAAATATCGACAACTTCTTCCGCCTTTAAATAAGGATTCGTTGTGATGATCGGGATCTGCTTGCCGTCATCGGTTAATAAGATAATCGTTCGAACATTCCCAAACCGTGTCTCTCGTTTTTCTTTCTCAAAGAGCCGATAGGTCTCGTCTCCATAGTCCACTATTTTAAATTCGGACTCATCAACTGCACGCTCCATTTTTCGATTCTTAAGATAGCTGATAAAATACATTTTGTTTTTTCTCAAAAATCGAAAACACTTTGTGCTAAAACCTCCTCGATCAAAACACATCGTCTTGCCTTTAAGTTCAACTCCAAGTTTTTCCATGTCTGCTATTAATGTCTCAAGATCCACTGACAGTGTCGTGTTTGTTGGGTGAGCGATTCATGAACAGTCTTAGTCAGTGGGTGGCGTGTCGTGCGAAAATGAGATCGGCGATTGCTTCAAAGTCGTCAATAGTTTGGGCAAGTGGTACTTGTTCAAAGATTTTTTGCAGTACCAGCCGCGGGTCATTGCCATTGATTTTAGCGGTAACGACGATGCTGTAGAACAAGCCCGAAGCGTCAGCACCGGCTTCGCTATCTGAGAAGAGCCAATTTTTTCTGCCAACGGCGAAGTTGGTAATGGCACGTTCGGCAAAACCGTTGTCCGCTTCAAGGCGTCCATCCAAAAGATAGCCGGTGAGGTAAGGGCACTCATGGATGAAGTAATGGAAAGCTTGGCCTATTTTACTTTTGGGAGGCACCTTGTTTTTGTTGCTACCTGCCCAAGATTTGAACTCATCCCAAATCGGCACCGCCTTTTGCTGTCGCAAACGATGTCGATCATCAAAGTTCATTTCGCGGGCTTCTCTTTCCACAGCATAAATCCGTTTGTAAAACTGCAGCGCATTTTCAGCCAGACTTTTGCCATTTGATGCTCCAATCTTAAAAGCCGACTCAAACTTTCTTCTGCCGTGCATGTTACAACCGATTCGCTTTAGGCCTTCTTGTTTCTCAAGAACATCGTAGGCGCCGTAGCCATCGACTTGCAAAACACCTCGATAATCGGAAAAAAGTTTCTTCGCGACTTCGCCACTGCGGTGGGGATCATAATCAAAAAGCACTATCTTTTTCTCGTCGGCCGGCGTCGCCCGCACCCACATCCAGGACTTTGATTCAGGCTTTCGACCCTTTTCTTTCAAAACTTGTGTCCACGTCTCATCGCAAGCGACGTAACTTGATGCCATGATTCGCTCTTCAAGCACGTTCCAAATCGGCCGACACTCTTCGGCAGCCTGGATCACCCAGCGCGCTTGAGTGCAGCGGGGGATCTCGACCCCCATACGCCCATACATGTCTTCTTGCCGATAAAACGGCATCCCGTAGCCATATTTTTGCACCACAATGTGTGCAAGTAACCCTGGCGTCACAATTCCCTTAGGAATAATCGAGGGCACCGGCGGAGCAACGATGCCAGTGTCTCCAGAGTCCGCGCCGTAGCGAATGCGGTGATACTCGATCACTTTCATAATGGCTGGTTCATAGTGGAGCTTCTCCGAGATCTCTTTCCCAATTGGCCCGAGAGGCCGGCCATCCTCACCTATGCGGCTCTCTGGAGGTAATTCGATCACCACCACCTCTCGGGGAAGATTCTCTGGCAAGGGCTTTCTTTTACCGCGCTTACGTGTATGTGGCCGAACTTTACTCTCACCATCATCCGTATCGTCTATAGGAGAAGGAACACGAGCAAGCACTTCGGCTTCGTTAAATATAAGTTGCTCTTTGCTCTCAAAACGCTCAGATCTCGGCCCAAACCGGTGCCGCTTAAATTCACGAATGATTTCGTAAAGACGGGAAGTTTCTTCTTCGAAGAATTTGTTTTTTTCTCGCTCTCGCAAGAACTGGAGTTTAAGTCCTACGATTTCTTCTCTTAGATTTTCATTCTCAGAGAGAGATTCAGCGAGTGTCATCGAGAATTATCTTCGATGATTCTCACCCAAAATTCAACCTACTTTTTCAAATTTTATCTCTGAAAATGCACGCATCCTCCACACATCGTAGCCCTCAAGTAACCATGAAAATTGCTCGGGCGTGATTTTCACGATCGTATCCATGTGACTCTTCGGCCATGGAAATTTGTCTCGCTCCAATCGCTTTTGCCATAACGCAAATCCAGAACGATCAAAATATAAAACCTTGATTGAATCCCGCCGACGACCCATGAAAACAAATAAGTGCGGCTCCATAAGACTGCCCATGTTCTCCGACTCTACAATCTCGCTAAGCCCATTAATCCCTTTGCGCATGTCCACACGATCTCTGTGGATAAATACTTTCTTGAAATCAAGCGCACTCCTCACCTTACACCCACGCTTAGTTGAACAATTAGTTCAGCCAGCCAGCGCGGGTCCGGAAGCCCGCCTCTGACTGGTCCGTCACAAGTGACTTCAACGGGCACAAAACTCTGAACCGGCACTGGACTCCTCGATCGATTCTGCCTTCTCACTTTATTTCTCCAGTACCACAGAGCTGCAGCCGAAATCCCCTCGTCACGGCAATATGCACCATGACTCCCGCCATACCTCTCCACCGCCGCCACATGACCCTGCCAGTACTCTCGCCTCTCTTTGATTGCTGCTCTCATGGAAACACCTCCTTCGTGGAGGTCAGATTACAAATTCTGATCTTCGTACGCCAGGGAGCTTCGTGAATCGCTCACAATGAAAGAGGTAACGTACTCTATATCGGTAGTACTGATGATTTAAAAAAACGAATCTACTTCCATAAAAATCGTCTGATTCCAGGATTCACAAAGAAATACAATGTTCATAAGCTTGTTTATTTTGAAGAACATCCAAATTTAGAATCCGCACTCACTAGAGAAAAATATTTGAAAGGCAAAAGTCGGCTTAATAAAAATAAATTAATTGAAGCCTTCAATCCTAATATGAAGAATCTAACTGAAGATTTATCAACATCTCCCAAAAATAATTTTGAATAACACGAAGAGATCCTTCGGGGCTAAAGCCCCTCAGGACACGATTCTGTCGCTTGAAAAGCGACA
>CAYJBK010000145.1:0-3372 GCA_964368365.1 uncultured Candidatus Saccharibacteria bacterium | reverse complement strand
TTGTTCCGAAGTCCAATACAGCCAAAGAGGTCACTCGAACCGTGGCAGTTTATGGAATACTGAATATTAGTGAGCCCTGACCATGATTCGATCGTAAAGGCTACGTTATTCACTTGGTAGCCGACGCTTGAGCATTCATACCCAAGCTCTGCTGGCTTGCCCCAGAAGGTGTAGTCCATCACATCTTTTGACTGCACTACACCAAAGCAGTGAGCCCCATTCTCGACCTCTTTACAGTTATATGAGTTTCGAAGATTCGTGGAGTTCTCGTTCCAGTTGCCGGTAACGTCGCTGCACTTGAGCGAGACAATAGAGGGAACGATCGCCTGCGCTACGAGTTCTTGGAACTGTTTTTCAAGTTCGAGAAACTTGGTGTATCCCCCACGCTGAAACTCTGCGATTTTTGCGTCGTACTCTTCTTTGGAGTATTGCTCATTGAAAATACAGTTCTTTTTGTTACGGAGATTTGTGCAGGCAAAGGAGTCGGTGACGTTTCGACAGTTGAAGAGAAACCAGGAGTTAACGCAGGCGGTGCATTCACGAGAAAAGAAAAGCTTGCTGCACTGGGAGCAATCAATACATTCATAACACTGTTCAGACTTTATCGTGGCATGTGAATCAAACGTATTTTTTGATTCATTGATCCAAGTACTATACATACTGTCTTCACCGAGGTATGTGGCAAAAACAAGATAGCAATTTCTGAGGTCGGTGACCCGGTTCGTGTACTCGCTATTGATGTTATTGCCCTGCTTTATGATCCCTGTTCGTGGCACATCCTTCATGAGTTCAGCGATCTGGGCGAAAAAGGGACGCGAGAAGTCTACATCACGGCCGGCGGTCGTGCCTTCCCATTTGTCTGACCACCAACATTCACGACAGTAGACTTTGTATGGGCTCGATTCTGGATATACGAAGATCTTATCGGCTTGGCACGAATCGCACTTTCGTTTGTAGAGGCCACGTTCATTACGCCAGATGAGGCGCCGGGCAAGACGGCACTCTGGGCACCAGGTTGGTGGCGGAACAGCCATCCTTTCATAAAAAGCGAAGTCCGCCGTCTCTATTTGAAAACTCTGCTTACAGTTTTGACACGTTTTGGTTTCTGGCGCCATGATATTACGCTACTTCGCCCTGATAACAGCTTTCACAATACACTATTTCGGGTCGATTGGGAGCATAGGAGGTTTCAAGCTCATTCCGGCATGGGACAGGGTGTTTGTGAGCATCTTGTGTACACATGCAGGAGCGGTGCCAGAGTTTGAGTGGGTTACGGAGCTCTACTCTTTCGACGTGACGGCACTGAAAGCAGAGTGTTGGGAGCGGAATACTTTTTGCTTTGTAGAACGCGAGCTCCGCTGGGGTAATGCGGAATGCGTGCGTGCATTGATCGGTACATATACCTTTGTGTGCACACGAAATTGTTTCTTGTAGGATGGTGTCGGATACCTCAGTGATCATCTCGGGAAGCTGTTCGAATTCAAATGTTGCCGTGCGCTGCTTTTTTTCGGGCTCCCGCCAGTGGTACCCTCTTGCAAGTATTTGCTCCTTGGTGAGCGGGAAATGTTCTTGAGCAACAGAATCCCAATAGGGAAATGGAGACATCTCGAGCGGGAAGAATTCACCGTACTCCCCTTCTGATTTCATGTGTTCAGTAATTTGGGTAATAAGGGTTTCATATTCTTCCTTTCCATGCTGCTTGTTTAATATACAGTATTCCTTGTTCTTCAAGCCAATACATCCAAACAGGTTTTTTGAGTTGAAGCAGAGGCTCGAGTATTCAAGGTTTTGGTCTGATGACCATGATGTATCTATGAATTTGCAAGAACTGTTTCCGTACCCGCTACTCACTGTTTCGTAGCAGAGCTCCTGTTGTCCCCACGCAAAAATATCATAACTGTCGAGTGCGTCGTATGACCAAAAAGCATGCTTCGTTCCCCTGTTTCCTTTACCGTAGAAAACATTCTTGCTTTTTTCGCTTTGGGATACATAGTCACCAGTAACATCACTATTCATCTGGCCGTGATAATACTTTCGTGGAAACTTTGTATAAAGATCGCTCGTATAGAATTGGCGTTTGAAGTCTTCGCGGCCCTTACGAGTATCGAGAGCTAACGCTTCTTTCTTGTGGAGATATTCCTCCTTCGAATATTGCTGATTCAAGATACAGTACTGCTTGTTTCGCAGGCCAATGCACCCGATGCAGTCAGATACATTTCGGCAGTCGTAGATATAGAGTGAATCCCGTGAATCTATGCATGACTGAGAGTTTTGAACATTGTAGCATCGTTCAATATCAAAGCAGTTATAGCAGTACTCGCTTTTCATTGTGTAGAGGCAGTCTAGGCATCCTCGAGAAAAATTGATGTACTGCGAGTAGAGACAGTCTTCATTACCCTGAGCCCCGAATACCAGATAGCAGTTTTTTAATTCTCCAGCGCAGTTTGTGTAGACGCTATTTATCATTCCGCTCGCTTCTGCGTTTATGACATGCTGTCTCGGAACCGCTTTCTGGAGGTCACGGAACTGTTCAAAGAAAGGCCGAGAGAAATCGTACTCGCGGGCGTAGACAAAGGGATCCCAGCCATCTGAGTTCCAGCAGCTTTGGCAGTAAACAGGAAATGGGGTATCGGGTGGAAAAACCCCAATCACTTCCTTTTTGCAAGCGTCGCACTCCCGTTTGTAGAGTGTCCGTTCATTCCGAAATCCGAGCCGCCTTTGGAGACGGCAATCGGGGCAATGGGTCGGTGGCGGAACTTTTATTTTCTCATAAAATGCAAAATCCTCGAGCTCGATTTGGAACTCTTTGGTGCAGTTTTTACAGGTTTTATTCATACGTTTCTCTTGCTTCGGGAGATCCGCCGCGGGCGGACATCTATGCCACTTCCTTTCGGTAACACTCCTCACAGTACACTATTTCTGACCTGTCCGGAGCATAGCTTGTTTCAAATTCATTAGGACACGATTCGTTTCCATGAAAGTGACTCGCTGTGTTCTGGTGCTTGGAGGTCTGGCTTCCAAGTTGTTGACACATGCAGGAGCGGTGCCAAAGGTGCGCGGGATTTCGGTCTTTAAGGCGGCGGTAATGGCGACAGTTTGGACAAAGCCGAGGTAGAGGAACTCCGACCGTTCGATAGAAGTCCAATTCTTTTGGAATAATTCGAAATACCGTGGTGCATTGCTCTTTGCATTCCCCAGCGTGTTCACACGAGATGACTTCTTTTAGGAGTTCGTTTTGATAGTCTCCTGTCGCTTGAGGAAGTGAGCCAGCTGGAAGAGTCACTTTGTATGTTCTAGCATCAGGATCGCGCCACGAGAAGCCTTTGCTCAGAGCTTCGTTTTTGGTAAGCGGAAAATACTCTTGGGCCGTAG
>CAYJBK010000144.1:0-3395 GCA_964368365.1 uncultured Candidatus Saccharibacteria bacterium | reverse complement strand
AAACCGCTCCGGACTGGTATTCCGAGGTGAGCGGAAAAGAAAATTTCCCTTTCCACCGTGCCCACCTTTCGCCACGAGAAGCTGCTGCCCCACGTGCACAATCTCACGGATGGAGCGCATGCCCTTAACTCGAATCACGCTTCCTATGGGAAGTTTTACCACGAGATCCACCCCCTTAGCACCATCGTTGAACTGCGCCTTGCCGTTTTCCCCGCTCTGGGCGAGAGCCTCCTTCTTGTGCTGAAACTGCCGAAGCGCATCAAGATTCGAAACGCCCTCAAAATACACACTTCCTCCATCTCCGCCGCGACCACCCGAAGGCCCCAAAGCCATAGCATTCTTGTTGAAGGCTATTCGGCCGCGACCGCCGTCGCCCGCCTTAACACGGATAGTTACCTGATCGATAAACATTAGTTCTTCTTAGCAGGAAACGAGTCTAATTACCAGGCTTTTGGAAGTAGCTCTCAAATATTCCAATATCCTTGGCATCCGATACACCATCCCTATCTGTATCCTTGAGTTTTTTATCTGTTCCCACGTAGTCTTCAAGTGCATCGATGAGCATGTCCTTATCTGCATCCTTCTTTGCTGCCACACCAGCTTCAACCGACGGCTCCTTCTCTGTGGCAGTATTCGTGCCTTGCAAAAAGTTTAGCAGAAATGTGTTAGGAACAATCGAACCCGGCGGATATCCTGGAGAGATAAGGCCGAGAGCAGAAGGTATATTTACATCAAATACAGGAAGCTTCATCTCGTACGTAAACCGATACGTGATGCCGTCTGACATATACGCCGTAACAAATCCTATGTCAGTCGTTCCTAATAGCTTCTGAAGCTCCTCAAGCGTACCGGGGTATTTACCAGCCGCGTCATAATACTGTGAGAGTGCATATCGCAGTTCACCCAGTTGTCGTTCTGTTTTCTCAAAGGCATACTGCTCTTTGGATATCCCGCGAAGAGCAGTCATGGCGTCATCAAAGGATATCGCTCCGTCTGGGTTGGTAATAGTTACCGGCTCATTTATCCTTGAAAATGTCGTTTCTCCAGCAATATCAAACTCAAGGTCCTTAATATCGCCCGTGCCTCCGGGGGCTATCTTGGCAGAAAATGATAGCTTCGCAAGAAGGCCCGTTTTTGCATCAAACCAAGCGGAAAAAGTAGCGGCCTTTCCAATATAGTCGAACAGCCGAGCGGACTCAGGGGCTTGCTGCATATCCCGCAAACCTTCTGGGGTGAGATCAACGCCGGACGCGTCTGCCAGACCTTGGGCGAATACGGATATGGTTCCCTCGCGACTTAGCCCAAGATCATAGCGATATGTCCGCACCCCATCCAAAACCTCCAGTACTGGTTGAGATATGATGGTAAGCGCATGAGCCTTGTCCGCAAGCGCAATGAGAGATCGTAGTTCACGCGAAAATTGTCCGGGGTCAAGGAAAGGACTTCGCTCAAATTGCAGAACCCTACCACGTGGCGCGCCAGTGATAGCGGCGAGCTCTGCGGCATTAAGCCGAACCCACGTATCTTGTACCGCAGAGAACTTTAGAAGGGAGTCGAAGAATTCGGGAATAGTCCCCTTAATAAAAAGAGTGTCTCCATCAAAAACAGTATCGAGGGAGAGCTTCCCTGTAGAACCCGCAACGGTTCCCTCTATTTCAGTGTGATTGCTCATCCGTCGGTTCGTGGAAGAAGAATAATCTGCGACTCCAGTAGTAGTGAGCGTTGCAGAAAGGTTTTTGACTGCAATCTCAGTGTCGCGCAAACCAGTGGCATCAGACGTTCCAAGGGCTTCACTGAGTAAGGGGGTCGTTGCCTCCCGTGGCTTCATCAGAAGTGTAATCTTGCTCTCCGAGGCGAATGTTTGAAGTCCCAAGATATTCCCTCCAATCCCTGAGGCAATATTTGTAGCATCATACGGCGCCTTGGCAAACGGACCCAGCTTCTCTACATACATATATGCAGCACCGGCTCCGGTGCCACCAAGAATAATGAGTATGACGAGAACAATAAGCCACGTCCGAGCACTTGATCGTGGTTTGGGTTGTGCCGATACAGACTGAGAGGCCGGCGCCTGCTGTGCTGAGAACGGGGTTACGACTGGCGAAGGGGGCGGTGATCCTGGAACCCGCGCAACAAGCCCGTCTGGACGAGAAACGGGAGAAACTGGGGTAGTAGGGTTTGAAGCGGGCCACGCAGGACGAAGAGGCTCCCGGGAAAGCGGTTCTACTCGCGCAGTCGTTGGCTTAAAATCCGCGAGAGGCGGCGGAACCACTTGAGATGCGGAGGCCGCAGGAGCGGGGTGAAGATAGGCCAGCGCTTCATCAACCTCCGCAGCACTCCATCCTGCGTCAGAAAAAGCCTTCCGCATCGCTGCTTCGGGTGGAAGCTCTGGAAGCTTCTTAAGATTTTCGAGATACGTCGTAAATTGAGGATCGAGCATACTGCTATTTTACACCACGACAAACTAAACTCGGTGCCGAGTTATACACACTAAGCCTTTGTTTCAGACTTTTCGAGATTAAGGGAGCAGGAATTGATGCAAAACCGTTTGCCTCCGGGCGCCGGACCATCGTCAAAGACATGCCCCAGATGAGACCCGCAGTTTTTACAGATCACTTCGGTGCGCTCCATGCCGTACGAGGCATCCTTTTTCAATTCAACGTGTTCGAGATTTGCCGGCTCAGTAAAACTCGGCCAGCCTGTACCCGAATCAAACTTAGCCTCAGAAGAAAAAAGTTCAGCACCGCACACCACACACGTATACATCCCCTTTGCGTGTTCGTTAAAATACTTCCCCGTAAACGGAGCTTCTGTGCCCTTCTCTCGAACCACATGATATTGCTCTGGCGTAAGTTTTCCTTTCCACTTATCTTCCATGGTATTTGTATTATGTAAGTAAATCGGCGTATTGCTGCTGGAGTTTTTGGATTTTAGGATCAATTACCACCTGACAATACGGAGCTTCCTTGTTTCGGTCGTAATATTTTTGATGATAGCTTTCTGCCACGTAAAACCCAGAAAGCGGTTTGAGCTCTGTTACGATAGGATTCTGGAAAACGCCGTCTTCCTCAAGCTTTTTGATAAACCGTTCTGCTTCCTGTCTTTGCCTCTCGGTTGAATAAAAAATGGCAGAACGATATTGCGTTCCCACATCACCCCCCTGCCGATTCAACTGCGTGGGATCGTGCGTGGAAAAAAATACCGACAAGAGCTGTTCGTACGAGATAATACTTGGATCGTACTCCACGCGTATTGCTTCCACATGCCCGGTTGTGCCCGCACACACCTGCTCATACGTGGGATGCGCAACCTGGCCACCTGTGTATCCCGAAGTTACGCTCGCAACCCCGCGAAGCCTTTCGAATACTGCCTCTCCGCACCAAAAACATCCCCCT
>CAYJBK010000143.1:0-3446 GCA_964368365.1 uncultured Candidatus Saccharibacteria bacterium | reverse complement strand
AGAAAAAGAATAATGCTGACCTCTTAGAGCTTCCAAAAAACGAAGGCCTGCGCATGCGCAAGCCTTTTTCTTTTTCATTTATTCCTCCGTTTGAATTCCTGCCGTTTCTTTAAAATCTTTGCGGCTTTTTTGGCGAGCTCAACCACCGTCCCAGGCAGAGCATCGCGATCCTCGCGGTCACGCTGAATAATCTGCTCCAAGAGCGCAAGCGCCCACAACTCGTCACGATCTTTCACATGCGGCATATATACTCCTCAAAGAACTTTCATCAAAATTTTTGATTACTCGAAGGCTTTAAAAAATGTTCTTTCTCTGTTGTGTATCCAAGAAAACCGTGCTACCGTATGTGCATGTCACTAAACTCAACGAAATTAAAAAGTACGCGAACAACTCGGCAGTTAAAGTTACCGCAACGGCCACTGCCACAAAGTATGCTAAAAGCGGCAGGCCTTTTGCGAAACAAGCGCAAAGCGCTCGAATATCACCTCAAAACAGTGCGAAAAGAATGGAGCCGTGGTTCCAAGTAATATGACAATAGACACCAATATTGTCATAGCATATCTTGCGGGAGAACAATCTGTTGCCGAAACTATTATCTCCTGGCGCAAAGAAGGTGTGCCACTTTTTCTGTCGTCTGTCGTGGAGTCGGAAGTGTTATCGTTTTCCTTATTGACAGACAAAGAACTTCTGCTTACAGAGCAATTTCTGGAAGAAAATTTTACACCGATACCATTTGACAGAACCCTTGCAAGACTCGCTGCCGAAATTCGCCGCACAACAAAAATGAAATTCCCGGACGCTGCAATAGCAGCAACTGCGTTTTTTACACATTCTCCCGTTGTTACAAGAAACACCGGAGACTTTAAACGAATCCGAGGACTTGGTGTTATAACGATTTAAAGAACTTCTTCTGACTCCGTAAACCGTTTACGAACTCGGAACAAGTGGAGAGATATTGTTGTATACAACAATCTCTCCCCAAACCACAATGTGCTACGGTGTGGAAAGCTCCTCTGTTGTGCTCATGATTCTTTCCTCCTAGAGTTCGACTGGGAAGCATCCCTTCTCAGAAAAATTTGTTGTATGCTTTTCCCAACAAGCCGGGTTGTCGCACCCACAAAATTTCATGTGAACGCCACAACTAATTGTTTTAGCAAAGTAACCCTTACGCCCACAACTGTCGCATGGTATTCCTTTGTGGGAAGTACTCTGCTCTTTGGTCAATCGCTTTTTTCGCATTATCATTTTCCTTCTCTAATCTCCCTCCTATAGAGTCTCCTACAAGGAGAGACTTCTCTCCCCATACTACAAATGCTTTTCTCGCGATGGAAAAGTCTCTGCTCGGCCTTTTCCTTTGCCATCTGCCACATCTCAGAACTGCTGCGCAGCAGATATGCTCCATTGAACATCATGTCGATTTCAATCTCCAGTTGATATCCGGGGTTGCCGCAATAAGAACAAGGGCGTTCGAGTCCGTCACGGTGCCCGAAGAAAACCTCAATTTTACTCAAACCAACATCAACGTAAATTATTCCAGACATCATACACTCCTTTGTAAAACTTTTATTACAAGGTACTTCCATCAAAATCTTCGACAACCAAAAACTTTGATGGAAGGCTGATACAAGAATCAGCCGTGGAGGAGGAGAAGGAGCAGGTTCAGTCAACGAGGCCGCGAGACTTAAACCATTTCGGCGGAAACTTGCGGGCTGGTTTAAGCTCACCGACTTGAGCGACCAACGACTGATCGCGCTGGTGTTCGAAGTACGGCCGGTACTTCTCACGATAGCCGAATTTCTCGAGGAAATCCTTAGCCTTGTCGTAAGAAGGAAACGTGCCGTGCTCCAAACTCTCACCAAACTCGTCGGTGATATTAAAACGAACGTACCAAGCCATAGGGCACCTCCTTTTTGTTGCAAACGTTAGTCCAATTCACCGCCGCAAGCATAGCACTGTTTCGGCAATTTTACAATTGTGATTCGGCGCTTCGGCTTAGAAATGATCGTGATCCGGATTTTCGGCTTTCGGATTATTTTCAGTGACATTAGTGCACCTCCCCATTATAAGTTTGAAAGAACTGGTTTGAAAAACTTGGGAGACGAACAGACAGGATGATCAAAAGTCACGGGGATTCGCGGAGGTCGATCATCCCAAACCTTAATCCCTGCGGTACAAGTCGCTTTACCTCGTCACGTTACCTGTTTTGACTATTCGTCTCCCACCAAAACCTTCTGTGATACCAGAGAGTTTTGATAGAAGCCCGAACATTACAAGGAATGCTCGGGGAAACAAATGGGCAGCAAGCACCTACCCATGGGCTTTTTCTATGGCCGACAGGGTGAAGCCAAGAGAACCCCGAGATCAACGGCCAGATGCACGCGCATCTTCACCGGATAATCCCAAGCCTCTTCTGCTTCCTGCCACACGCCGCAATCCACTTCGAACTTAATGATAAGTTCGTTGTGTCCCTCCTTTTCAACCTGTATGGGACATCTCACACACTCCGTGTGATCATCCGTGCAATACAGGTCCGCCCGTTGTGGCATTCCCGTCTCGTCGTTCCACGCGACAAAGACGCATCCGCCCCACTGGTGGTAATCATCCTCGTATCTATGGACGCCCACAATCACCCGATCGTCTTCATAGACAATCTGTGGTTCTGTGTGCGCACCTTCGAGGTACACCACCATCGACTTTGGCCCGTTCGGGATTTCTTCTTTTCTCATGTCACCCTCCTTTTTAGCGGCGTATACGCCGCGTGTCAGAGTTCATGCCATACACCAAAAGCGCGGCACCCATAAGAAACGGACTCAGCCACACCCCCAACGCCTGCCACGCCGGTGCCGCCATCCCCATCTGGTACGCGGCCTGAAACAAAGCAGCGAGCAGTGTTTCGGCGGGATATCCCTGGGCGAACGCTATGATGTCATCCACCAAGTAGTACCCGCTCCCCAGCATGAGAATTAAGCCTATCAGCGTCATGTCTCTCCCCCTTTCTTTTTTTCAGCCATCGACGTATGCGTCTCCGATAGTTTTTGTTGCGCTCTTCCTCCGGAACCAATGTAGCGCACTTGGGACACACCGCGTAATTCTCAAAACCAAGCATATCAATAATTTGAGTGGTTTCCTCAGAATTACCAATCCGTTGCCGACACACCGTGCATAGAAGCTCCAAAGTAAGTGTAAGCGTCATACCCATGATTTTTCCTCCTTAATCAAAGAACATTGTTCTCCCATCAAAACCTTCTGCGATATCAGAGGGTTTTGATAGAAGCCCAAGCAAAGTAGATTGCTTGGGAGTGGACTTTTTAAGCCGTTCCACGTTGGCTTCATAGAGAGAGTGACAAAAAACTATCCGCCTTTCTCCCATGAGACACCACTCAAAGCGCCTGGGTGCTCGTCGAGATACTCATGCACCTCCGTGGGAAGTTCAACAATGCAGTTGT
>CAYJBK010000142.1:0-3484 GCA_964368365.1 uncultured Candidatus Saccharibacteria bacterium | reverse complement strand
GCGACCACCGATATCTACACTCTTTCCCTACACGACGCTCTTCCGATCTCCTTAAGAGCATCTGCTCGCGCATCGGCCTTAGCCTTCATGGCTTCCACCCGCACCCCGGGCGTCGGCTTTACTGTCACCGATGCATCAACCGAAGCATCTGCTTCAACAGCCACCTCTTCCGCCCGCACAACACTCGAACCAACACTAATAACAAGCCCTAAAACCAGAAAAAATGATATATATTTATTCATAGCCTCTTCTTTATACGTTCATACTGATAACTCTGCAAGTCCCTCTGATTATACACTACAAGATGCGAACGTGTGGATATTCACCAGAAGAGGGGTATGGTAGACTATTTCTGCATGCAATCCTTTCTCGTTGATTACAGCATTCTCCATCCGATTTTCACGTATATTCTCATCTTTTTCGGTATCGCAATCGAGGGCGATGTGGTGCTTTTCACGAGTGCCTTCCTTGCGGACCAGGGGTATGTGAACCCATTTGTCATAGTCATCATCACCCTCCTCGGAGTGTTTGTTCGAGACATTTCATGGTACGAAATTGGAAGAAGGGTGAGTGCGTCAGAAAGCCGCGTTGTAGCAAAAGCACGAGAGATGGCAGAGCCCTTTGACGACCATCTGAAGGACCGCCTTTTCCATAGTGTCTTCGTTGCTAAATTTGTATACGGGCTTCATCTTGCCATCATCATGCGCATTGGATCATTAAAACTGCCCATTAAAGAGTTCATCCGCGCGGATGCGCTTGCAACGGTCGTATGGATCTTTGTTGTTGGGGGCCTGGGGTACCTTTCAAGCGAAAGTGTTGCATTCTTCTCAGCACAAAAATATCTCAAGTATACAGAAGTCGCACTGGCAGCAGGCATCGTACTCTATATGATCCTCCATCGATATATTTCTCGGTACTCTAAAAAATTCCTCAAATAAAACAAAACCCGCCACAAGGGCAGGTTTTGAGTCGAAACAGACGAGAAACACCTACATCACCATCGAGCTGTCTTTTCTGAGGCCAGCCCAGAGAGCCCAGGCGCCTACCACCAAGTGCAGGACGGTGTCTGCGTGCTGCTCCAAATTTGCGCCATAAAAATCTGCTCCCACAACAGCACTCCAATATGTGAAGAAGAGCGCCACGAGACCAACAATGATCACGAGCGGCTTCTGAAGTGAATGTGGCAATACGAAGGAGGCAATCAACGCAACAACACCAAGGATGAAGTGAACGAGGTTCTCGTATTGGTCAAACCACCAAGTATCCCCAAAGAGGCTATCGGCCGCTGTTGGACCAATAACTCCAACATACCCAAGCACGCCAACGAGCACGAGCACAATACCCCCAAGTGTAAGAAATTGCTTTGGATTCATATTCTATTTATTGCATATTCTAACTATTGTATATTTGTCTCGACCTTTCTTTTCCTGAATATAAGTATACACCGGTGGAAAATGGCGGAGAATAAGAGTTATCCCCACGTATTGCTAAAATGTAAAAAGTCCGAGTATACTGCTTTCACCATGATACACATAAATCAAACCGTTCCGGATTTCGAATTCGCCGCGCTCGTGAATGACGAGGACAAAAAAATTAAGCTTTCGAGCCTTAAGAATAAGTGGAAGATCCTTATCTTTTATCCTGCAGACTTTACTTTTATCTGTCCTACAGAACTTGAAGAGGCGGCTGAAAACTATGCCGAGTTCAAGAAGCTCGGTGCGGAAGTGATCAGCTTCTCAACTGATAATGTGAATACACACAAAGCCTGGCACGACACCTCTCCTGCTATCAAAAAAGTAAAATACCCTATGGCCGCAGACCCCACAGGCAAGATCTGCCGCATGTTTGGCACCTACATTGAAGACGGCGAGGACGAAGGACTCTCGCTCCGCGGCACCTTCATCATTGATCCCGACAACGTGCTCCGCGCGATGGAAATCAACGCCAACAACATCGGCCGCTCAACTGCTGAACTTCTCCGCAAGCTCCAGGCTGCTAAATTCGTGCGCGAAAACAAAGGCAAAGTCTGCCCTGCCAGCTGGAAGCCCGGAGACAAAACACTGAAGCCCAGCATGGACCTCGTAGGAAAAATCTAAAAAACAGATGGCCCGCCCCACGTTGGGAGCAGGCCATTCACATCGGATCCAAGAACCGCCGGAGTACCTACTTCAGCGGTTCTTGTTTTTGTATGTCATCGAGAAGCGTCCGGACATCGAAGACATCCGTCACCGCCTGACGTTTGGTCTTGGGGTTCATGGCTTCGGTACAGAACTCCCACTGGAAGACGATCTCTTCGTTGCCCCGAGCCATTCGACGAGCCTCCTCGAAAGGAACCCAGGCTGCAGCACCCACCCAGAAGGTGTTGGCATGCCAGTCCCTGCCCCGAGTAAAGCAGAATCCATGAAGCGGCGGGGCGGAGGAGAGATTCTCAATACCCGAACGGATCACCGGGACGATGGTTGCCTGCACATTCTGGATCACCGGAGCGAGATGCACCCCCTGAATCTTGGAACGCGAGCCTCCCACGGCGACCGAACAACCCCTGCCACCAGTGAGCCACCCACGCGGAGCAAGACACTCCGACACGAGGTAGAAGCCGCGACCTTCCGGATCTCTGAAGCACTGGGACATCACCTTGAAGTCCCGCGTCACGTACTGATGCTCCACCTGGAGATCTCGGGGCAGCGTGTCGCCGGAATACTGCGTGGTCGTCGGTGCGGCGGGTGACGTCACAAGGAGAACGAGGAGCGCGATGGTCTTCATGGGTTTCCTCCCCACGGTAGCGCACTAAAATACCGCCAATAATACTACAATAAAAACCCGTATAAGTAAAGATATGGTATTATTCAACCATGAAAGGCACGCCCACCCCTTCCGATCCCGTCGAAATCCATTTTCGCCTCAATCCTCTCCAAAAAAAGGCACTGCGCAAGTTGGGAATTTTAACGCTCGCGGATCTTTTTTTTCACCTTCCCTCCGGCTATGGCGCGCCGACCGAGCGGAAATATATTCGAGATTTAAAAAAGGGTGACTACGCCACCGTGACCGGCAAAGTGCTCTCCGCGAAACTCGGTAAGGGATTCAAAAGTAAAATTCCGATGGCGGAAGTTATCGTGCAAGACACTACGGGATCGATCAAAGCCTTTTGGTACCACCAGGCGTACATGGCGAAGAAAATTCCACAGGGTCACTTTGCACAAATCTCGGGAACAGTCGCGGAACGAAAAGGAGAGCTCTACATTGGAAACCCAGAGATGCAGGAAGCACTCCCCGGCGATATGGAAAACTATGGCACGCTGTGGGGCGGAAAAGCTGGTCCTAACGCCGGGCTGCTCTTCCCCACCTATCCCGAATCGCGCGGTATTTCAAGCCTCTGGATCTATCATGCGATCGAAAAACTATTTCGGTGGGGTCTCCACGAAAGAATCACCGATCCGATCCCAGCGGAGATCCTAAAAAAATACAGTTTACCGGGACTGCAGAC
>CAYJBK010000141.1:0-3510 GCA_964368365.1 uncultured Candidatus Saccharibacteria bacterium | reverse complement strand
GACACGAAGGTCAGCGAGATGGTGAGGGCTCTTCGTCACACGCTCCTTCAGTTCCCTGATCAGCGCTTCGGCCGTCTCGTCACCGGGATTCGTGTACACCAGAACGGGTTCGCGGTCAGTCATCTGAATACCTCGAGGACATCGTCCTCGCCTGCGCACCGTTGATACATTGATACCTTGCGTACTCATCGACTTCGGCGGCGTCGGTATGCCGTCAGGGCCACAAAATCTTGACCTGAAGAGTATCGAGATTCTTATCCCGGCACTCCTCAGTTCACAAAAAATCCCCTCTTCAGTGAGGGGACTTCTTGCGAGTAGTTTGCGTTCCAGTTTATCGCGAAGAATCCCCCCTTTCAATAAGGTTAATAAGGACCTTCACGCAAATGAGTTTCGACTGGAAATTCATTGCTTTACAGACTACATCGGACAAAAAATGCTGTCAACTGTTAATAAGTCTCAAGCAGTTTTATGAGCAATCGCACAGGTGCTCCGGCTGCACCTTTCGACAGGTATTCGTCGTCGGTGGCTGTCATGCGCGGAGCCATGTCGATGTGAGCCCAGGGATATTTCTTAGCGAATTGATACAGAAAGATCGCACCCTCTATGGATCCCCCATAGCGTGACTTTCCTGAATTCACAATGTCGCCGAACGTTCCTTTGATATCCTTCTCGTACTCATGCCACAGCGGAAGTGGCCATACATAGTCCCCGCTTTCCTCGCCCATGACTTTTAGCTTTGAGAGAAGTTCGTCGTCTTTTGAAAAGATGGCTGATGCACGGAGACCGAGCGCCACCATCGCTGCGCCAGTCAAGGTTGCGATGTCAACAACCAACCGAGGATTATATCGTTCTGCATAGGTGAGTGCGTCAGAGAGCACCACGCGGCCTTCAGCATCTGTATTCGTGACCTCGATCGTGGTGCCGGACATTGTTTTCAGAATATCTCCTGGACGGTAGCTTGACCCAGATGGCATGTTCTCCGCTGCGGGTATAAGCCCAATGATATTTTTTTTCACGCCGAGCTTTGCAGCTGCTACGATCGATGCAATGACCGCTGCACCACCAGACATATCCATGTGCATCTCGTGTATCGAGTTTGAGGGCTTGAGATTGAGACCACCGGTATCGAACGTAATACCCTTCCCTACAAGCACAAGCGGCTGTTCCTTTGGTCCACCTTTTTTATATTCGAGTATTAAAAACTGAGGCTCTTCGTCAGATCCCTGACCTACTCCGAGTACCCCACCCATTCCGAGTTTTTTCATCTCGGATACGCCGAGTACTTTGAGCGTCACTCCGGTCCCCAGGATATTCTTCTTTGCTTTTTCCACCAGGATCTTTGGAGTCATATCTCCGCCGGGGATATTGGAAAGGACTCGAGCGCAATTAGTGGCGTACGCTACGATCTTGGCTCGCCCAACTGCCTTTTTCGCTTCTTTCTCCCTCGTGCCGGCGCCAAGAATTGCGATAGACTGAACAAAACCCCACCCTTCTTCTGGGGTAGTTTTATATCTTACGAAATCAAAATTGGCGATCTCTGCCTCGCGCGCAAAGATCTCCACACGCTCTTCTGGGGAAATACCTTCTAACGTTATGATAGAAAGTATCGTCTGGAGATCAATTGAGAGGTGTGCAATCCTGTGTGATTTAGCGTAGGAGATAATGCGGCGCGGAAGGAGAATGAATGCTCGACGTGAAAACGCCTTCGTACCGATCCCAAGATGCAGGGTCTTGGTTCCCTTCTCAAGCGTGATGAGTTCATCTTCTTTCTTCTCACTAAAAACCACATGCACCGCTTCCTTTGGTGCTGCTTTGGGAAAGGAGAATTCAATAAGGCCAACGGGTTCGGATGAGGTTTTCATGGTTTTAGATTAGCGAATTCTCGAGCCCGGTGGAACGTCCTTTTGAGGAGTGAGAACGACTACTTCTTCAGCTGTCTCACCTGTTGCCAGAAGCATCCCCTGGCTTTCGAGGCCCATCATCATTCGAGGTGCTAAATTTGCCACAAAGACGAATTCTTTCCCCACGATCTCTTCTACCGAATACGCCTTGCCGATTCCGGCGAGTATCTGTCGCTTGGTTTCCTCGCCGAGATCCACTTCCATGCGGAGAAGTTTTTCTGAGCCCTCAACCCGTTCGGCGATCATGACGCGCCCCACACGAAGATCGACATTCTTGAAGTCGTCAATAGTTATCATAGATTTATTGAGTTATTAGAGCTTTCTTAACACGTAATACGAATACAATCCAGAGAGCTAATGAAATGAGTAGTGCAAGCATCTTTTCTTGCGTGTTCTGAGTAAGCCATCTATGCCAGGGCGAATCCTTTTCATCGTCTTGAATCAGAAAGCTTTTTATCTCTTCCTTCAGCGCCAGCGGGCTCTCCATTACTGTGAGCTCTCCTTGGTATGCGAGAGAGATGCTTCCGCGCTCCTCGGAGATCACAATGGCAAGCGCGTCTGAGCGCTGCGAGAGTCCGAGTGCCGAACGGTGACGAGTTCCCAGCTCCTTATACTTTTGAAATGTCTCTGCGAGCGGAAGATGCACGCCGAATTTCTTAACCGTATTCCCCTCAAGGATGACGGCACCATCGTGGCCGGGAGAGGATGGATCGAATATGCTGAGAAGTAGGGGTTTTGAGAGATGGCCATTTAAGACCACGCCGTGTTCGATGAATCGGCCCAGCGGTTGAGTGCCCGTAAGAACAATGATGGCGCCGATCTTTTTCTTGGCGAGATACTCAACAGTTTCGAGTATCTCAATGCTTGCTACGTCGGAAATGCTGCTAGCTTTTTTCCGCGCAAAAAGTCCGAGCACAAAAATCCATTCGAAAAAATTACGAAGTTCCTTCGTAAATACGACCGTGAGAATGATGATGAGGAATCCCGAGAAATACTGAAGTATCTGAGTGGTCAGGGAAAAATCAAAGAAGTTTGCTGCAGCATAGACTGCCCCAAGAAGCATGACTCCGCCCATGATGAAGTATGAGTGCGTACGCTTGAGAAGAATGAGAGCGAGGTATAAAAGAAAAGCGACAATGAGAATGTCGAGGAGATCCTTGATGCTGAAGGCGTCTATAAAAAGCATGGCTACAGTATACGAAGATATCTCAGAAACTCAAAGAAGTGGGTTGTGAATGCGGAGCAATGAGGGAGGCCGGGCCTCCCTCATTAATTGAGTGCCTTCACAAGTGGTTCATTTTCGTGATCATGTGACTTTGCTGGGCAGTAGGCACGGCCATACTCAATGACTCTGTGCGTAAAGTCGAGCCACTCTTCTTGCGGGATAATTTTCATAAGGTCCCGCTCTATCTGGACGGGATTTTTGCCGCTTGAGAGTCCGAACTTTCGCGACAAACGCATCACATGCGTATCGACAGCGATTCCCTCAACAACATTATAGGCGTTTCCGAGTACCACGTTCGCCGTTTTACGCGCCACTCCTCGGAGAGTCAGTATCTCATTCATCGTACGGGGTACTTTCCCTCCAAATTTCTCGTTAACCAGTTTT
>CAYJBK010000140.1:0-3521 GCA_964368365.1 uncultured Candidatus Saccharibacteria bacterium | reverse complement strand
TATCTCGATATGGCATCTCGTTCATATGCTTAATGATCTTTGGAACCAGTGCCTCATATTCTTCCTCGGTATATTGCTTGTTTAAGATGCAGTATCGCTTGCTTCGCAGACCCACACATCCGAAGAGATCCTGAGATGTGTGACATCCGTAGGCATAGCGGATATTCTGTCCTCCATGAGTGATTACAGCAAAGAGATTATTATTCGCATTTACGCCAACATCTACGAGTTCATACCCATTACTTAAATTATCTCCTGCTCCATAAGCATCATAGGTATCGCGCATCCCACTACCGTGGATGACGTATTTACTGTCTTCCACCTTATCAAAGAGATCAAAGCCCATGTACACATTTTTCACATTCATCACATTGTCGCCCACCGTATTTACAGACTTAAATACGAAACCGTGTCGGCGAGGGTTACGTTTCAAAAAGCCGGAAAAAAGCTCCTTAAACCGCATGAGACTCCCATGGCTTCCAAGATCATGCTGCGCCTTTTCTTTTGCGTATTCTTCCCTCGAATAGGCTTTGTTGAAGATGTGGTTTGATTTGTTCCGTAGGTTTATACAGCCGAGTGAGTCCAAAACATTTCTGCACGAGTAAAGAAATGCTGAGTTTGCACTTTCGTCGCTATCGTATGAAAACAAAACTCGATTGAGATCTCCACAGAGAGCGGTGTCATAGCATTGCTCAAGATTAACGGCGCGATAAATATCAAAGGAGTCTTTGCATCCTGTGGCTCCTGTACAGTAGGTTAAGTTTTCACCGTTATATGATGCGTAGGTAAGGTAGCCGTTCTTGATGTTTAGATTGTGGTTGCCATATTCCGTATTGATTACGTTCGAGTTTGCTAGGTTTGGGAGTGGCGCTCGCTCCAAAAGCTCTCGGAATTGAGTGAAGAATGGTTTATTAAAATCGTAGTCCTGGCCCGTTGCAAGTTGATCCCAATTATCCGACCACCAATACGAATGGTCGTATACCACAAATGGTTGATCGGGCGCGAACATCGAGATAACCGATTTTCCTGTTGCCGCGCAGGTCCGCTTGTAGAGCGAGCGCTCGTTTCGCCACGCGAGGCGTCGTTTCAGCCGACACTCCCAGCAGAATGTCGGTGGCGGCACCTGCATCTTGTCGTAGAATACAAAATCCTCCGGTGCGATCCCGAAGTCTTGCTTGCAATTTTGGCAAGTTTTGTTCATTGCTCTATGCTATACCACTTCGGCATTGTAGCAAGTTTCGCAGTACACTGTCTCAGGCCTTTCAGGAGCATAGCTTGTTTCAAACTCATTGCGGCATGGTACGGGGTGCTGATGTGTATCTTGTGTGCACATGCAGAAGCGATGCCAGAGCGTGAAGGGACGGCGCTCCGCCCGGCGTGCAGCCATGCGGCATTGGGGGCACTCGCGCGGGATAGGAAGCGGAAACTCGCGAAGGAGTTTAAGTTCCGGGGCAACTATACGGTAATTACGTGCGCAGGTGATACATTTGAGAACCTGTTTCAAAATTGAATCGTCGGTTTCGTGAATTGAATCTGGGAGTGCTTCCGGCTGAATCGTTTCTTTGCCTGTAGTCGATTGAAAGTTATCTTGCCAGGTGTACCCTGCTGCGAGTGCTTTTTCTTTTGTGAGTGGGTAATAGTCGAAGGCTGCAGTTTCGTTGTACGCAAAAGTGCCAAACTCTTTTCCGGGAAAGTCAGAAAGTTCCTCCTTCGCTTCGATCGACTCTTTGATCTTTTCGTACTCTTCCTTTGAATATGCTTTATTCAAAATACTAAACTCGCCGTGTTTGAGTCCGACTGATGCGATGCAGTCCGACGATGAGAGCATGCTATCGCAGAGCGTGAGGTTGTTTGAGGTCAGTGTGTTGAATGAGAATCGAATATTTGAGCCACCTTTTATTACGCTCGAGCCATAGATAAATTCGCCAGGCTGAGTTCCTAGAGAGTAGGAGTAGTATGATTCCTTGTTGTTGAGGATGCTTGCAACGGCGTGGCAGCGTTCGGTATTGAGCCCTTCGAAGATCCAGGTGCTATCGCCGCATCCCTCAAGGTAGTTCCCTACCACGTTTGATGATTTAAGAAAGTTTGCATATTTTCGAAGCGCTCGCTTCTTAAGTTCGGTATACTCCCTGATCGACTCCTGCAGTGTGCTCCAGCTTCCGTTAAGTGTCTTTGCTTTTTCCCGCGCAAACTCATCTTTCGTAACCTGTTTGTTTCGCACATAGTAAGACTTGTTTCGAAGTCCTGAAGAAAAGAGACAGCTCGTGCACCCTTTGAGGTCGTAGCTAAAATGGCAATCTGCTGAGTCAACGCAATCTTGAAGATAGGTGCTGTAGGAGCATTTTGATGTGTCTATTGAATACGCGAGTCGTTCACCTGAGGGTAGTTTGTGACAATCAAGAATATCGCGCCCGATGACCCACATAGAGTAGAGTGCATTTTCTGCGTGAGCCACGAGAAAACAGAAATAGATATCTTTTGAATCGCGGATGTTATTGCCGTAGTCAGAGTTTGTGGAGTTTACGTTTATGAGGGCCTCGCGCGGTACTTTTTTCTGAAGTTCGAGAAACTGATCGAAGATTGATCGCGAGGGATTATAATCTTGCGCATAGTCTTTTGCTGACCAGTCATCCTTCCACCAGCAGTCGTGGCACCACACCACGTAGGGTGCCTTAGGGTGGTACAGTGAGAGTCCGTCTTTTTTACATTTGTCACACGCTCGCCTGTGCAAATTTCTTTCATTTCGGAGAGCTGCCATTCGCTCTAGTCCACAGCGTGGACAGAGTGAAGGAGTGGTAACTTTCATCTGGTCGTAGAAAGCCTGTTCTTTGGGCTTGATTTCAAAACTTTTCTGGCATCTGATGCAGGTTTTAGTTTCCATGTTTATTAAACTATTTCTTGGCTATAGCAGCTTTCGCAATACACGATCGTTCCGCTTTCCGGTCTATAGGTTGTCTTAATCGCCTTTTCGCACTTTGCGCACCGCGATTCATTGAGAGCAATAGGATTCATTCTTCGAATTCGCGCGCGGTCTCGGCAGAGCGGGCAGTGGGTTGGAACAGGTATTCCCATCTTTCTGTAAAACGCTAACTCCATTGGGATGATCTGGTAGTTTTTCGCACACGATTCACAGGCGAGAATTTCTTTCAGGATCGACTCGTCCGTATTGTATATGTCGTCTGGTGGAGTTATGCTGCCTGGTCGGTACTCACGCTTGTCAGGGTCTCGCCAACGAAATCCCTCAGCCAAGGCCTCCTCCTTGGTCTTTGGGAAGAACTCAATTCCATGTGTTTCGTTATACATCCATGGAGAGAGCTCGACGGGGAAAAACTCACCATACGTATATTCCCTGCCCTGCTGGTCTAGGTATGGCATTTGATTCATATGCTCTTTTATCTTAGGAACCAGAGCGAGATATTCTTCCTTTGTATACTGCTTGTTGAGGATACAATATTCTCCTTTTCGAATTCCTACACATACCAATAGATTTCATGAGTCAAGGCATCCGATGCTGTATTGGA
>CAYJBK010000139.1:714-3529 GCA_964368365.1 uncultured Candidatus Saccharibacteria bacterium | reverse complement strand
GCCCACCCGCCGTCCGCGCACAGCGGAGTTGAGTGTTAGCGGGCTTCGCCCGCTAACACTCAAGAGGCTCCCCGTGAGATGCGGCTCAATTCGTGGGATTTGAGCCACTGCGTGGCTCAAATGAAAACACGAAACCCCACGATGAGCGCAGGGCTTCGTGGGGTACACCTTCTACCCTTTTTCCTTTTTCTTATCACCCTTGAGCAAGTGGCCGTGCTTCTTCAGCAGATAATCAGCTTGCTTCAAGGTTTCGTCGAGACCCACCTTCGGATGGCGGCTCTTGAAAACAGCATCCATCTCCTTCACCTCGATCTCCTGGAGTGTTCGAAGCTCCGACAGGCAAGTAGCGCATGCTTTCTTGTTGGCTGCCGACTTCGGGGCTGCTCGCAGATTTCCGAGCTTCTTGTAGAGTCGGTTGATCTTCTTGGTGCGCTCAACGCTTTCGGCGGACTGTCGCCCGACAAGTTGTTTTTCAACTCGTCGCAGTCGACGCAAGATCGGCTTGAGAGACATAACGTCGAGCCGTCGTCGACCGGCAGTCCTCTGGAGATCCTCCAGCTCAATTTCCTCGGCCTGGGTCAGCCTCTTCTCTTCCTTGTCGATCAGTTCGATACGTCGCACGTTGAGCTTCGCCCACAAGTGCTTCGAAAGCCGAGGCAGTTTCCGGGTGAGTAGTCTCCATCGCCGTAAGCCGTGCTTGGCGAGAGGAAGTTCTTGGAGATATCCATGCAGAGCATGGATAGAGTGCGCAAGACCTCGTCCTTCAAAACCAGTCTTGGCGGCGATCTGATCGATCGTTGCGCTCCGACCACAGTTGAGGAAGGCTTCAAGGATGAGCCGATGTCTCTGGGAAAGTAACTTGGGCATCTGCCCACCTCCTAGGTTGCGTTGTTATAAAAATGAGCTCCGAGGACAGCCTATGCCAAAGATTTGACAAAGTCAAATATAATCTTTCTTGTATTGCACGGCTCAATTCCCACTGATTGAACCACTCACTGGCTCATATCGCGCGTTTCCGTCGGGGCCGGTACGTTTGAGTCGACCTTCTTTCACTAATTGAGATAGGTAGCGGGTGGCAGTGGCGTCCGAAATACGAAGAAGTTTTTCTGCTTGGTCGTTGGTGATAGAACGTTTTTGTTCAGCATACTTAGCGATCTTTTCGAGCTTCGCTCGTTTTCTGAACTGGATAGCGTCGAGAGCTTTTTGGAGGAAGGAACGAGGGTTGGGTTGTACGGATTGAGCGGCTGACGTAGGTGTAGGGGTTGAGATCGGAATAGGTTCTGGTGCGGGAGCAGAAACTGGCTTTTCTGGGGTCGAAACAGATGTTTCGGCGGGTGCTGAAATAGGTGTGCTTGGTGAGCTTTCTGGAGGCCCAGGAGGTGCTTCGGGGGCTTGTTCAGTTGTTGAAACCGCTTGCTCTGGAAGCACGCTAATTGGCTCAAGGTTAGGAGTTATTTCTGCTTGAGGAGTTTCGTCGGACATGAATTTTAATTGGTAAAAATTATCGTGAGCATTTTATTCTATCGGCTTTATTTCAACACCCGTTGCCTTATAGGCCTCGTATAGACTCTTTATCTCGTTGGGAGCAACTGACTTAAAATAAAGCACCTCGTCACCGAAACTCGACTGAACATCCCATAGCTTATGTGCAATTGTCGGCCCCCACATCCATTTTGAAATAACTACATCCTTATCTTTCATAATGCCTCCGTGACTTATTTCGCCGGTCTTACTGTTCCTGTAAAATGCCAGATCACCTGCGATAGGTTTGTCAGTTGAGACTATACCTTTTTTAGTAATGAGAAATTTAATAAACTCTTGCTGAACGGGATTATTCCCTCCCAGAAAATCGGAATCCTTTTCAAGTCCGAAAGCAAAAACAAAACAGTTGTAGTTCTGTTCATATTGAGGAGGAGGAGAAATAATCTCTAGAGATTTGGGCAAAATTGGACGTATATTTTCTTCAAATTCTTTCGGCTTCCACCAGTCGGTGGCATGGCCTTCTATCATTTCGGTCAGTTTTTCTCGGAATTCTCTAGAATGCGATTCCACAAAGCATCCGAAATCATCAAGCCAGGCGTTTATCTCTTGTTCTGGAGTTCGTTTATAAACGACCTCTGACGCGTTTGGGACTTCAAATTTATTGAGAGCTACTTGGAAGTTGATCTCTAAAACATCGAGTCGATCTCTTGACGTGATGTTTTCTTTTCTTCGAGAATGTATAAGATCGAGAGGTGTGTCTGCGTAAACAACTATTGCTTCTCCATTGCTACCTTGGGCGACTTTTCTAAGTTTTTCTCTATTGCCCACAGTATCATTAAGAGTGTCATAGATAACAGATCGGCCAGCTTTCAGCTCATCGGCTATTTGAGATTCGACTATCGAGCAAAGTTCTTCCCAACTAGGATCACGAGACTCTTTTTGGTTAATCTCTTTCCATAGATCGTCATATGAGATTCTTTTAATAGCAAGCTTTTCAGCTAGCTTTTTTGAAAGATAGGTTTTACCAGAGAAAGGGAGGCCACATATGACAAAAAGGGTTGGCATGTTATTTGTATCCAGCTACCGTTATAATTTCCCAATCTCGTACCACAAAACCATCAGTAAGATTTTCACTGAAGAAGTGTCCTAAATCCTGGAGCATAGCCTCCTTGTCATTATCTGGAATAAGATGCCAATAACTGAATGATTGAGTGAGTATCAACGATTCGTCAATTGTATATTTTTCTTTAACGTAAAAACTTTTTTCTTTTATATCCCGAAATCCATTTTCTTCAATAAACTGCTTTGAAAAGTCTTTTGGCGGCTGAAAATC
>CAYJBK010000139.1:0-704 GCA_964368365.1 uncultured Candidatus Saccharibacteria bacterium | reverse complement strand
CTGAAAATCTGGAATGAATTTGTAACGCACGACTCGGTATCCTTTGCGGAACTGTTCGTTCTCCTCGCTTCGATTTATTCGTTTCCTCGCTACAAAGAAAATCCCGCCCATTTTTAAAACTCTCTTGATCTCTAGCACTGATTCATTGTTATAGAACCAATGAAAAGAGGTGAACGCTGTTGCAAGGTCAAAGTGATTGTCCTCAAATGGCAGCTTGTCTGCAGAAGCAACAACGTACGAAATTCCGTCCCCTTTTTCTCTTGCGACTCGCATCATCTCGGCGTCTTTATCTACCCCGATTACATTAAAACCTTCTTCCGCGAGTTGTCTTGTGGAAATTCCGGTACCACAACCCATATCCAGCACGACGGGAGATTTAATGTTGGAAAGAGAGTGTAGATATTCAAATAGCTCAGCCGGGTAGCCTCTCCTCATTGCGTCATATTCCTTACTCAATTTTCCGAACTGATTTGTATCCATGATTAATTTAGGCATTAATACTTTCAAGTGTTTGTATTAATCTTTTTTTAGCCCTCTCAACACCCTCCATATATTCTTCTTTGTAGTAGTGGTAGATGGAACCGAGATCGCTCTTCAATTTTAAAATCTTTACGATACGGTTAAAGTCTTCGTCAAAAAGTGCCTTATTGGGGTACCCTTCTTTTAGCCACTCAAGTGGAATATCCGGATACGATTTTGTCCAT
>CAYJBK010000138.1:0-3538 GCA_964368365.1 uncultured Candidatus Saccharibacteria bacterium | reverse complement strand
ATTCTTGAGAGAGTTACAGAAGAGGGATATCGCTCGTATGCTTACATTGTCGATAATCCAGAGTATGCGAATATTGCGGAAAAATCAGTTAGAGGCATTCTTCCAGGTAATTATTTGAATCCGTTCGTAATAATAGTTGATCGAATGACTATCGATCATCCAGATCATCCAGTACTCTTTTTCTACTTTGGTGAACATCTTGAAGAGGGATCTCCTCAAGCACTGCGTGTAGTTGCTTCTGAGGCGTATTCAATTGAGGCCAATCTCTCTATTGCTAATGTAGATTTTGAGGAATTTGTCGCTGCCGCAGATGAGGATGGAATATTTCGCGGATCATTGGTTCTAGAATCCAAAACAAAATTTACCAAAAAATAACCATGAATCAGAAAGAAAAAGGCGACAAGTTGCAGGTTGGTGATGTGTTCTGTGTACCGCTCTCTGACGGGAGATATGCTTACGCTCATTATATTTACTATGATGATCAGAAAGGTGATGCTGTTAAGCCAGCTGGTCATGGTCCCCTTATTCGTATTTTTAATCAAGTTTCTGACGAGGTTTTGCCGCTCGAAAAAGTTGTGTCTAGGGAGGAACTTTTTCCACCAGTATTTGGAGGATTGCATGCCGCAGTTAAAAGCGGTGCTTGGAAAAAGATTGACCATCTCCCTGTAACTAATTTTATATATCCAACATTCAGAATTACGTCGGGGACTGGTCCGGGTACGTATCATGACTGGCGTCTGTGGGATGGGCATAAGATTATATTCCTGGGAGATCTTCCTGAAGAGGATCAGAAACTCGAGCTCCTTATGGGTTGGACGGCGGGAATGATAGAAACACGTATAACCACAGGCAAAAATCCGTTTAATCAAGAGCTTTGACGTTGGTAAAAAAATAAAACAATGGGAAACAGTATCCAAGATATGTATCCTGAAGAATCTAGAGCTCTTGATGGAGCATGGGAGGCCCTACGAAACAAAGAAAATTTTACATTGGATGACGTTGGTGCTCTTTTAAAAAAAGAGCACGAGCTTCATATTGTCGTGAATCATGGAAGGCCTGACCCATCGCTTTTGAACGCCCAGGATCTTTCAACAGAAGAAGGTAGAGATGCCGCAAAAATATGGTATTCGAATAAGAAACACTTTTCGTTGGTTGGGCTCGATAACATGAAAAAAGTACTTCACCTCAAAAAAATTTCCCAGAATGATTTTGAGGCTCAGGTTGAGTCTACGAAAAAGTGGGTTAATTTGATCGACCGAATACTAGGGATTCTCTAGAGAGTAAAAGACAAAGGCCCCTTTTCCTCTCTGGTTTTTGCTCTCGTGTTTGAAGGAAGCGGACGAGGCCTACATCGTTCCTTTCGTCAAAAAAAGAAACCTGAACTAAGTTGCAAAGTAACCGTCCTCCCTCTTTTGCATCTCTTGTGAGAAAACGAGCTTCTCGAAATGCTTATCATGTAGCTCCTGAAGTTTTTTGTTTGGATCACTCCATGGTCTCAAATTGAACGCATCTTTGATTTTTTCAAGAGTGGTTTTTTCTTCTTCTGCCTCCACTACTTTTTGAGGATTAGCGAGAATGTCTAGAATCCATTCTCGTCTGTGAACGAGCCCATCAAGATAGGAATATCCAACTTCACATCCGAGTGCAAGGAAATCACGAAGGTTTTCACCAACTATTACGTTAGGCCAGCTGCTCATGGGTACGGTCATAACGATCGGCGAGCTGTCTGATATTTTTTCATCCGTGACCAAGAAACCAAAGTGTACTCCGTCGGTCTTGGTGGAAGCGAACGTAACCGTATTTATTGGAGTACACCAGTAGCTCCAGTTCTCGAGGGGTGCAAGTAGATATATGCCAGCCGCACCAAGTTCATCATTCTCTTGTTTGGAGCTGTCTTTTGGATAGTCTTTGCCAGACATACTCCAAAGTTTCAGAAGATCGTTTGGTTGTGTTTCCATGATTACTTAGGCAATTTTTGTAAATAAAGACTTGTCTCGTCACTATTTTGTTTCTTATTTTCATACACCACGTAATCTCCATCGATGTCCCAACCTCTGCCGGCCAAACCCCATCCCACGAGTCCGTCGCTTGGCAAAAGTACGATTTCTGAATTGTCTGTGAGATTTCTTCTAAACAGAGCAGTTTTTTCATCGAAACTGTGCGAAAACGAGTAGTAAAAAAAATCTCCAATCAGATCCACATTGATATCTGCGGCAGAGTACGGACTGTATTCTTTAATAAGTCGATCATTTCCAGAAATTCGGCTATATGCTCGTAGTTCTTTCCTGTATTCTGGCCCTTCTGCAAGCTCAAGACGATATACAATGTAGGAGTCCGAACAGTCCAGAGTACTGGGGTCATAAAAAAACTTCTTGCCTTTTGGGCCTACATCAACACGCAGTTCATGCCGAGAATCGATGTCGTAAACACCCAATGCATACCCCTCATTGTTCTGATCATATTTTGAAAAGCAAATGTTCCCACCTTTAACGTAGAGTCTATAAAGATCAATCCCAGTACTGCCTATTGCTTCCTCTTTCTTTGTAGACAGATCGAACAAATAGAGCCCAGCTAAGTTATATAAGATGTAAGAATCATCTGTGTAGTTTGCATGAGAGACGATCAGATAGTTTTTATATTTACCATATACCTTTCCAATTCCCTCAGTCAAAAAATCTGTTTTCCCCGAAGCGGGATCATACACAGAGAGTCTCGTTTTTTCTGTCCAGTACACCTTTCCGTCAAAGATGCCCGCACTCCCGTCATCTACTGCACCGCTATCGATGTGCGTAACCTGAGTAGTCTTTCCAGTTTCTCTTTCTGCATCAAATTCAAAAAGAAATAAGTTCCAAGGAGTTTCCAGTGATTGATTTGCCTGCTCACCCCAAAGTACTTTATTGTCCGAAATTCTATATAAGTTTTTGTTTGTCGGGCGTTCATTAAAAAGAATGGGGTTCGAAAAATCGTAGGATTCAACCTCTGTAACAATAGGATTTTTGAATTCAAATATCTTCTCCTGAACGAACTGAGGTACATATATATGGGCCAGCTTAAGAACAACAAAAAGTGCGAGAATTATAGAAAAAGAAACACTCGGCTTCTTTGGAAAACTGATGGGCTTTGGAGAAAAAAGCTGAGTTACAAGCGCAACAACAAAAACCTCGAAAATCAGGAATCCAAAATAGAAAGTGGGGCTTATATACAGAATAAGGCTTGCCTCATTTCGGAAAATGAGGCTGCCTAGGGTAAGGTAGAGGGTGTCACTTATTAGTGCATTTATAACTCCTATCGCAAGGATGAGAACATAATACGGCATTTCTTTCTTTATAGTATAGCATGGGAAGTGAGCCGCGCAGCGGGCTCACCCCGTCTCCTCTCTTGCACTCCCCAGGGAGCATCTTGAGCAGTAGCGGGCGAAGCCCGCTACTGCTCAACACCGCTGTGCGCGCACGGGCGGGGTGGGGCAAGCACAGGAAGATTGTTTGCCACCCCTGCCCTGAGGAAAGGGGTAGGAGGGGAAGGGAATCAGGGCAGGGGT
>CAYJBK010000137.1:0-3563 GCA_964368365.1 uncultured Candidatus Saccharibacteria bacterium | reverse complement strand
ATTACGACGGGTCTCGTGGGATCCTTGGCATACAAGACGGGAGGATCGAATGCATGGGTTGCAATGGCAAGCTGTGGGGGAACGTTTGCGGCACCCGTAACGCCAGCATTTGCCAACGAATGTTTCATTCCTAATACGGCTGGAACATTCACGAAAATCGTAACCTACCATCTTACGTCGTTTGGAACCCTGACCCCTGTCTTTGCTCCAGCCAACGGTCCAGTCTCATTCGGTGGCGGAGGAGGTGGGGGTGGTGGAGGACCGGTTCCGGGCTTTGGATTTGGCGGCTCAGTTACGCTGCCAGTAGCGCCGACAGTAGGTATAGTAACGGCTCCTTCGAAGGGTGTTGTGCTTGGAGCTAAAACATTCCGCTTCAATCGAAATCTTTCTCTTGGCGTCGTGCACGCGGATGTAACCGAGCTCCAGAAGGTCTTGATAGCAGAAGGCTTTCTCAAATCTCGCGCAACAGGATTCTTCGGCCCACTCACGAAGAAGGCCCTCGTCGCATATCAGAAGAAGCATAAGATAATTCCAGCATCAGGAACTGTAGGGCCTCTGACTCGAAGTGTACTTAACGTGACAACTGTCGCCAATCAGTAGATTGCGCGTACGAGGATAGTAGCAAAGAAGACCCCGGCAGGGGTCTTCTTTGCTTTTTGTGCCACACAGATTAGTATTAGTATGAAATGAAGACTCCGATAATAATCATTCGCCTTATTTTTGTTGTACTTGCTTTCGCTTTTCTCCAGCAGTTTATTATTCCGTTGGGAGTTTATACGGTTGCTCAGATCTTCCCCGGAGAGCTCATAGGTCTTACAAATCGTGATAGAGCCTTTCTTCGTCTTTCTCGCCTGCGTATAGATCCGCTTCTTATGGAGGCTGCGGAGATGAAGGCACGGCACATGGCGGAGAATGGATATTTTTCTCATGGAAGTCCGGATGGAGAGAGCCCGTGGTACTGGTTTGATCTCGTGGGCTATCCGTACTCGTACGCAGGCGAGAATTTAGCACTCAATTTTGAAGATTCGAAGGATGTGGAACAGGCCTGGATGGAGTCCGCTCTACATCGTGAAAATATCACAAGCCAAGATTTCAGTGATATTGGCCTTGGACTTGCCACTGGAACGTACAATGGTCGCCCTGCCACATACGTCGTTCAGCTTTTTGGTAAAAAGTAGCAGCATATTTTCATACAGAAAATCCCCGCCATGCTACAGGAGGGGATTGTCTATTACAGAACTCCTTCGCCGTTGATGAGCCGGATCAGGATCATTACTATCGCGATCACAAGGAGTATGTGAATAAATCCTCCCAGGGTGTATGAAGACACGAGCCCGAGAAGCCACAAGACTATGAGTAGTGCTGCAAGTGTTGTAAGCATGGATGGATAGAAGGGGACCGCAAAAACCACAGTGCTGTGGTTGTTGCTTTGTGTACGCTATTTATTACGGAGTTCGGATTGGCTTTGCAACGGTATAGCTTAAGTTGCCAGAGATATCGGTTGATTCGAGGACGTAGTAGTACGTTACATTTGGCTGAATACCGGGGATGACAACACTATGGAAGGTTTTTAGGGATGTTCCTTCGGAAACGCTGGGTGCGTGTGCATAGAGGAATGGCCAGCTTGTGTTATAGAGGACTCGACCGAATGATTCTTCGTTCGTGACCCATGTGAAAACCGCTGAGTGTTGGGTTGCTGATCCGCCTGAAGTTACAACTGTTGAGGCTGTCGTCGTTGCGTTCACGAGAGAGATGATCGGCGCGAATTCGTCGTCACTGCCACCGATTCCGGCACCGAAGCTTTGCGAGCTGATCGCTGCGAGAGTAATGGGTCCCACAAAGCCGGTACGAGGTATACCATTCTTGGCTTGATATCGTATGACTGCTGCGCGCGTCAATGAGCCGAAGTAGCCTGTCACAAGGCCCTCAGGATATACCTTGGGATCCTCTGCAAGGAATGCTTGGAGGTTTGAGACTGCTGCGCCTCGGGCCCCAAACCCCATTTGAGTGGTAATAGTGAGGGCATGCGCAGGAAGAGTTAGGGCGAACACGAGGAATGATATAGCTAGAAGAATTGCAAGTTTGAGGGTTATCTTCTGCGATACATTCAGACTAGGTGTAGTAATCATAGTGAAGGCGTGCTTTAGGAGTAATATGTGTTCCTGCTGGTAATATCGACCCCTGTAATACCCTAAGACTCCTTTCGGAGCTGTTCATTACACATAGTTGTAACGCATGCACTGTGTAAGCATTTAAAACCACACGCGTTTTGTATGCTTATATGATTCCCCGAGAACAAGTACTCACGAAGGCTCATGAGGAATTTGCCAAGGATCTACGGCGATATTCACTTGCTCGTGTGCATAACTACGCCATTGCGGAAGATATGGTGGCGGATACGTTCCTTCGGGCCTGGATATATCTTTCTCGTGGTGGACAGGTCACGCTTATGAAAGCGTTTCTCTATCATATTTTGAACTGTCTTATTGTTGATCAGTACCGAAAGCGAAAAACGACCTCTCTTGATTTTCTTTCTGAGAATGGTTTTGAGCCGTCCTATGACGACATTCACAGGCTTCTTGATTACCTTGATGGATGTGCGGCACGAAGACTACTTCCCAGGCTGCCAGCCAAATATCATGTTGTCCTCTCGCTTCGGTATGAAAATAACCTATCAATTAAGGAGATCGCGGAGCGGACACATCAGTCAGATAACACAGTGGTGGTCCAGATCCACCGTGGACTTAAGAAGCTAAAGAACTTATACGAGACAGTAAGAGCTGTGTAAAAAAAGAACCACCGCCTGACTGAGGAGCCAGAGCGGCGGGCGGGGAGCGCTGAGCGGGTAGCTCTACGCTACGGTAGGGCGTAGAAGGCGGGCGGGGGATCAACAAGTTGCGTTGCAAAGTAAACTTCCAGCGCCTGCTTGTCGCGTGCGATGAGGATCACCTCATCGACGATTGGTGGTTTTCCCAGCCGGAGAAGGATACGATCCGTCTTGGTGCCGAGCTCGATCCTGATCCTGTCTTTCGCGACCACGATGTCGCCGGCCTCCATTGTTCTGAACGTATACGTTGCCCCGTCCCTTTCCCTGCGCATCATACGGATCACCATGTTCGATCCATACGTTTGTGCCATGTTTTCACCTCATTTTGATGGCTAGTGTACGGCGTTGTTTAGTCGACTCTACATGCCAGAGATTTTTTTGCAAGTCACGTTTGCTAGACTAAGGGGCCTTCAGTAGGCTAGTATAGGTGCATAAGTATATATCTATGAGCAAACCAACTATTGTTATCTTGGCAATATTAGTTCTGGTTCTTGGCGGAATAAGCTATAGCGTTCTAAAACCTGCTACCCCGAGCGAGCTTGACGGTTTTGCTCAGTGTCTTGGGGATAAAGGCGCCGTCTTTTATGGTGCATTCTGGTGCTCACATTGTCAGAATCAGAAAAAGCTTTTCGGCACCGCCGAAAGACTTCTTCCCTATGTGGAGTGTTCAACCCCAGACAGCAACGGCCAGCTCCAGATTTGTAAAGATAAAGAGATTAGGAATTATCCAACGTGG
>CAYJBK010000136.1:0-3591 GCA_964368365.1 uncultured Candidatus Saccharibacteria bacterium | reverse complement strand
TGATGTACACCGATTCTCTCGGGCGACACTACAAACTCGTTGAGAGTCGGCAAGTATTCGCTGATGGACGCGAGCGGCGTAGAGATCGCGCCGCATCAGTGGCAGAGAAGTTAAAGGTAGACGAGAACGTGGCGCACGCTGCTCTGCGGGGTGTGCAAGAGGAGCTTGGTATTTCGGACGAAATTTCTTTGGCGGAGACTGATAAGGAGATTACCGAACTTGATTCGCCGAGCTTTCCTGGTCTTCGTTCGCAATACGAAATCTTCAAATTTTCCGCTGAACTTAGCTCCGAGCAATATAAACCCGAAGGGTACATAGAAAAACAACCAGACAAAAGTACGTACTTTGAGTGGGAACAGATCAAAGAATAAAAATTATGAGCGATAACATGGAGGGCAAACCGACGATTGACCGACACAGGGATAATGAAAGCCAAGAGATCGGGAATCTTGATCTCCCGATTTGGCAGGTAATGCCGGAGGTTGTCGAAAAGCTCCGAAACAACAAAAAGCTCATCCTTAAATCTCCAACCGGAAGTGGAAAGTCCACCCAGATACCACAAGCTCTTTGGAAAGAAGGGTTCCACAAGGATGGAAAAATACTCGTCATTCAGAATCGTGTAGCCGTTGCAGTTGAAATCGCAAAACGTATCGCAGATGAAATGCATGCACGGATCGGGAAAGACGTCGGCTACATCACCGGACCTGAACGAAACGCGGATCGCAGCGCGGATATTATTTTTGCTACTGCCGGAGTATTCAAGAACATGATTCGCAACAACCCTACGCTAGAGGGGGTATCTGTCGTTTTGTTCGATGAGTTCGACGAACGACAGCTCTTGATGGATATCAGCGTTGCTCTCACTGAGAAAGCACAAGAGAAAGGAAGTCCGGCACGCATGGTACTTATGTCGGCGACTCTTGATGCCGAGAAGGTCGGCGAGCATTTTCCTGACGCCGCGACAGCCGAGGCCGAAGGCCGCTCTTTCCCGATCGAGATGCATTTTGCTGAACGAGCGATACCAACCTATGACATGCCCCAAGCCGCTGCGGAACGCGCTCTCGCTATTCATCAATCGAATAATCCGGGCGACATTTTGATTTTCATGCCCGGAAAAGGTGAAATACAGGAGACAATAAACACTCTCGCGAGGGGCGGCATAACTGGAGCGACAATGTTGCCACTTCATAGCGAGCTTTCCGCAGATGAGCGACATAGAATTTTCGATCCGGCACTTGGTAGAAAAATCATTGTCTCTACGAACATTGCGGAACGAGGACTTACAATAGACGGCGTTCGTTTCGTGATTGATTCGGGTCTCGCACGTATGAACTCATATGATGCCAATGCCGATGTGACTAAACTTCTCGTTGGGCCATGTGCACAGGATTCACTCAAGCAACGGGCGGGGCGCGCAGGTCGCACACAGCCGGGAGAATGCTATTACCTCATCACTGAAAGTGATTTCAATAAGCGCGCCACTTCTACGAGGCCGGAGATTATGGCAACGCCATTGCGAGATATCGTTCTTCAAATCAAGTCTATGGGATATTCCCGCGAGGGAGATCCACTGCATTTCCTAGATTATCCCGAGAAGGTGAATTGGAAAGAGGCAAAGAACCAACTGCGAATGTTCGGTGCATTGAATCCAGAAGACGAGACAAAGTTGTCTGCGCTTGGAGAAAAGCTTGCTGAATTTGGTTGCGATCCGCGCGATGGAGCGATGATTGTTCGTGCTTCCGAGCTAGGCTGTAGCCAAGAGGTTGCAGCGATGGCAGCCATACGCATGAGCCGACCATTGTTGCGGCGGGGACGCGAATTACCCGAGGACGTTCTCGCGGCGTATCGACAATTTCCAAAATCCAAAGACTCAGATCTCATCACCTCGCTTGGCATCTATCGAGCTGCTGAGGCAGCTGGATTCAGTAGCTCCTGGAGTAGACAGAATCACGTTTCTTGGCTGGCGCTCCGCGATATTCAACAGAATGTGAGGCGGATCGGAGAAGGTATGCAGAGGGCACAGGTGGACTTGAATAACGGAGGGGGTACCGACGTTCTGTGTAAAGCAATTGCGGCTGGGTTTCCGGATAAGGTCTTCCACTCTGTCGGCAGAGATCGCTATGAAAACGAGACGACCGGAGATATGGCGGTGCTCGGTAATGAATCTTCTGTTGTTGCGGGCAAGATTGTCGCATCTCGCATCATCGACATTCAAACAAGGCGTGGTGGCCAGTTAAGAATAATAAGTGAGGCGACGAAGTTTTTTGAGAACGATTCTTAGAGAATGCGCGGCTCTTCGGCCGGCTTGCCCCGTAGCAAAATCAGTGAACCTAACCTAAGGTAGAAGTATTGCGGTGAGATTTTTGGTACGGGGTTCTTAATCCACAGTCCTGCGCGAGACCGCGGTATTTTTTGCGCGTGAACGCTATACCCCGTGAGATAACCACCTATTACGTTCCACAATTTGTACGGTTTTCTAATACACAGAGAATTAAACAGTCCGTGTTGTCGCGGTATCTCACGGGGTATACTGGTGCGCATGGAACTATCCATTTTTCTCGCTCAATTGCTCGGAGTGTATTTTATTATTGCGGGTATCATCATCATCGTTCGCAGGAAGTCCTTGATGCCGGCAGTTACTGAAATCGGGCACAATCGCGCGCTCATTCTGATCGTTGCCTTAGTGGAGTTAATCGCAGGTCTTGCGATAGCTATTGCCCATCCAGTCTTTACTCCTGATTGGCGCGGCGCCATATCGCTCATCGGGTGGTGGATGATAGTAGAAAGTGTCATTTATTTGATACTGCCGTTCTCCGGCATGCGCAGGCTCGTGAGGTACTTCAACACATCGCGTTGGTATATTTCAGGCGGATTCACCGCCATTGTTCTAGGCGGGTATCTTGCAGGTGCCGGCTTCGGGTTCTTCTAGAGTGTTTCCAAGAATTTAAACACTGCCTCATTCCGCATTACGTGGGCGAGGTTGGCACGGAGGGTTTCTGGGGGAGCGGAAGGGTAACGCTTCTTTGCATGTTCGAGCTCTCGCTCGAGCTCTCCCGGGTCGACGTCAGTGTGCTCTTTGCGCGCAATTTCGGTTAAGATAAGCCGGATCTTCACACGTTTGTCGGCCGCATCTTTCCAATTTGTGCGGAGCTCTTCTTTCGTCTTTTTAACTTCGGTCAGATATTCTTCGTACGTTCTCCCTATGCGTGACAGGTCGTCTCGTATACGCTCTTCCATATCGTTCAGTTCGTATTCGCGGAGGACGGCAGGGTAGGAGATTTTGGACTCTTTCGCCAATTCATCAAGGATCGCCGCACGGCGCCTCTCCTTAGCCTGCCGTTCTTTTTCCGCCTTGATGTTCGTGCGGAGTGCCGCGGAGAATTTTTCCACATTTTCATAACCAAGCGATTGTACGAACGCATCGTCGAGAGCGGGAAGGTCTTTTTCTTCTGTCGAACGGCTTTCTTCCGAAGCCTTTTGAGGTTCCACGCCACTCTCCATCTTTTCTATCCGAAAACGTTCTCGTCGTAGATGTGTAAGCGCTTGTTCATGTTCTTCGTTGGACACCTCAATTGCCTGTCCGCCAGCTGG
>CAYJBK010000135.1:0-3593 GCA_964368365.1 uncultured Candidatus Saccharibacteria bacterium | reverse complement strand
CGGCTGCGGGAGGAGGTGTGAAAACTAGGTTCTAGGTTCTAGGTGTTAGTCATACTTCGAATAGCTCTATTTTCTAATTCGCGCGAATAAGAAAATATAACGGGGGGGCGAAAAAGTTTAAGAGCCACCGCGCGGTGCGCGATGGCTCTGTGGTGAGAGATGGCGGCTGGTTATTTCACCCACCAGTTGCGGCTTTGGGGGAATTTCATTACTTTCTCCTGAATTTTTTTCTATACCAAGGCATTCCCCCCATTGGAGTACTAATAGGCTTATGCCGAAGTAATTTATTTTCCGGAAGCGGATACCCCTCTGGTATTTTCTTCCAAGTGACCGAATTTAGAATGTCGTAGGTTTCCTTTCTCGAGAGAAAATCGTACATACTTGCCCGCTTATTCCTCAATCTATTTTTTGCCTCATTCAGCTCCTTAAAATACGCTTCTTTCTCCTCTCTCTCCATGCCATATTCAATATCAAACGGCGATTCGACATCAAATTTCTTCCCAACCTCTTCTTCAATTAAATCCCCGTCTATGCCAAGAATGTCCGGGTCTATTTCGCGTAAAAATGCCCAAAACTGCCTGTCACCGAATGGCGAGCTCACATAATTCGAAAACCCATCGGCCAACAGCCGAGCTGCAGTATCCGCATTATCATACTTTGAGATAACGGATCGTAGTCTTGAAACCGCCCCAGCCAATGCTTCTCCGGCATAACCAATGCTTTCCAAGCGAGATTGAATCCTGGAAATCTCTTGCTCACAATGCTCCGCCGGTCCTTTCTCAAAAACCTCCATCGGCATGGAAATATTATATACCTTCGGCCTTCACGCAACTCAGCGAACCCCTGCAACCTTCTAACTGCCTTTCCGTAAAACGAAAACGTGCGTACCCGCATTGCTTTCTTTGAACACTTGTGGCTGCCAGACGGCTATGTCTTTTTCTATTGCTAATCCTGCGCTCTCGACGTGTTCACGAAATATCTCGTACGAAACCTTACGTTCATCATCCTGGCGAAGATCGGATTGGCGCACTTCCTCAAGAAGCAACGCTGACGACTCCGTCAGTTCGCCCTTCGCTCTGCATTTCTGAAACTCATCATAAAATAGATTGACCGCTGCCGGTCGTTCGGTGTCGTTTTTGTAGGACGGCAAGATATTCTCGCATACGACCACCTTGCCTTTCTCACGAAGATGGGCGGCGATATTTTTCATAAGAGCAAGCTTTTGGTCGTCAGGAATATGATGATACCCAGAACTCATCGTAACGAAATCAAAAGTTCTGTCTAAATGAATCTTGACTGCATCCCCAACGATAAAACGCCACCTTGGAAATCGTTCTGAGCCATACGCGACAAACTCACTATTACTATCAACGCAGATGGCGTTGATATTTGGGTAGGCGAAGGATAGGTGATTGACGAAATTGCCTGGCCCACTGCACAAGTCTAAAATTTCTATTTCGGGAAGTTTTTTATTCTCTTCGTAACCAGTCTTATTCTCCAATCCACCAAAGGGCACATTCCCGGCCTTAGCTGAAATTTCTTGCAGAAGAATCCCGGCCGCCACGAACCACGCGCTCAGCTCATTCCTCATTCCATCAATTCCTCGATTGTAGGTATGCGCCGATTTATATATCGAGAGTTTCATGCTCTATGTCGTTTCAGCTCGATAACACTGCTCGCAATACACGATCTCCGGTCTTTCCGGTGCGTACGATGTCTCGAACTCGTTCGGGCATCTCCCGTCTTCGTGATACGGGTGCTTGACCGAATTGTGATAGACCGAATAGTCGCACATGCATCGGCGAGTCCAAAGCCGGAGCGGGTTGCGCTGCCTAATGCGTTGGTAATGCCTGCAGTTTGAGCAGAGACGCGGCAACGGGAGATTCATCCGTTTGTAGAAGTCAATTTCCGCTTTCGTCAGCTTGAACGCGCTTGAACACTGCTCATTGCACGTCCCATTGTGCTCACAGCCGACAACCTCATTCAGCATCTCGTCACTGACGTCGCGAATGTGATCCGGCAATTCATCGTGTTTCTTCGTAACCGCGTAGTGCTTCCTCTCTGGATCCTTCCATGCGTACCCCCGGTTCGCCGCCTCCGCTTTTGAGAGCGGAAAGTATTCCTGCGCGACGCTTTCGTTATAGGCAAAGTGCGCCAGTTCGGCAGGGAAGAACTCTCCGTATCCGTACGTTCTTCCCGCTCTGTCGGTAAAGAACACCTCCTTCATCTGCGCGATGATCCTCGGAACGATCTTTCCGTATTCCTCCTTCGTGTATTGTTTATTGAAAATGCAGTATTCCTTGCTCTTCAAACCCACGCAGCCGAAGAGATGCGAGCAATCTTGGCAGTTCACCGAATACTGCACGTCATGGCAGTTCACAATGATCCAGGAGAAGAGGATGCGGTTGCCCGGATAGACCGAGATGGAATCGTAGCAGAGCTCGCTGTTCAGCCCGATGTGGTCACAGCTCTGCGAATCCTTCACGCCTTTTGATGCAAGGAAGATATAGCTGCAATTCTCCGCGCCGTCGAAGATATCAAAGCACTTGTAGCAGTTCCGTGAATTGTGGATGTTGTCGCCGCTGCTGTTCGGCGAATTGATGATCCGCCGCGAACGCATGACGGACTTCAACAGCGTATCTCGGAAACGCTGTTTCGTGCTTTGGAGCGTTCTATAGCTCCCGAGATCTATCTCCGAGACCAACTTCTTGTATTCCGAAGCAGAGTATTTCTTCCCGAAGAAGTAGTGGTTCTGGTTTCTCAGATTGACGCCGCCGAAGCAATCCTGGCAACCGATGAGATCAAAGGCAAAGTGGACGTCCGACGAAGAACTCACAAATCTCCCGAATGTGGCCTTGTAGTCCCCGTCGCCGTCAGTAAGTTCGTAACAAAGCTCCGCTTTATCCGCCCAGTAGAGATCGGATGAGTTTTTGGAGTAGAAATTGAAGGTCGAGTATAGACAATCTTCGTTGAAATCACCGCCGAACACGAGGTAGCAGTTCTTGTTTCCGTACGTGAAATTGCAGTATTCGCTGTTTACCGCGTCCCAGTTGATGAGCGTCTTGTGCGGCACGTGGTACATGAGCTCGTTGAACTGTTCGAAGAACGAGCGGCTGAAATCATAGTCCGTGCCGTATTCAAGCGGGTCCCAATCATCGGCGTTCCATTCGCCGAGCTCGTAGGTAACGTAATCCTTGTCGGGGGAATATAGCGAGATCATCTCCTTTCCGCTCTTGCTACTTTTTCTCTTGTAAAGGTTCCGTTCATTTCTGAACGCGAGTCGCCGCTGCAATCTGCAATTGGGGCAGAACGGCGGGGCGGGAACGCCTATCTTCTGGTAGAACGCGGAATCATCTGGCCGGATCACAAACTGGTCCTTGCAATTCTGGCAAGTTTTCGTTTCTTCCTGCATACCATTATTCTACATCAGATCTAATATCCAACCATCGGTCCGGAGCGCCAACCAAATTACTGAGGTGGAGTAGGGTTGTTCGCAAACACAGAAGCGGTTTATTATACGTCCACTATGGCTACCGAAAATCTGAACCCCGCGCAGGAGAAGGCGGTCGTGATGCCTGACACGCCGCTCCTCA
>CAYJBK010000134.1:0-3615 GCA_964368365.1 uncultured Candidatus Saccharibacteria bacterium | reverse complement strand
ACGCACGTACCGCGAGATCGTCTGCGCCGCAAGGTGAATCTGATACTTGTCCATGAAAGCTTCGTACTCACGCACAACTTCGATCCCTACACTTGCCGAAGGAGCGACTGGTTCGGGCAAATATGATTCTGCCATCTTCATAACGCGGGCGGTAAGGTTGCCGATGCCGTTCGCAAGATACGCGTTGTACACCTCTTTAAATTTTTCCTCGGTAAAGTCACCGTCTTCGAACGGGTTAATCTCATGCGAAAGGTAGAAACGAAACGCATCGACGCCATACTCCGCCATGATAGCGTTGGGGTCAACAGTGTTTCCGATCGACTTCGACATCTTCTTACCACCCGAAAGGATGAGCCCATGCGCCAAGATCGCCTTCGGAAGCGGAAGCCCCGCAGAAAGAAGCATCCCCGGCCAGATAGCTGCATGGAAGCGGAGAATATCTTTGCCGAGCACATGAAGATCTGCTGGCCAGAATTTCTTAAAAAGCGCGTCATCCCGACTCCCATACCCAAGGGCAGAAATGTAGTTCACCAGCGCATCACACCACACGTACATCACATGCGACTCATCGCCCGGCACAGGCACACCCCACGCTAAATCTTTCTTGGGCCGAGAAAAGCTCACGTCTTCTAAGCCTTCGGAGACAAGCGAAACAATTTCATTCTTCCGCTCAGGCGGAAGAATGGTCAGCTCGCCACTTTCAAGCGCACTCTTAATACGATCTGTATATTTCGAAAGCTTGAAAAAATAGTTTTCTTGTACCAGTCTTTCGGGCAGAGTGTTGTGGTCCGAACACATGCCATTCACAAGATCTTTTTCTTGCTTGAATGTCTCACACCCAACGCAATACAAACCTTCGTACGTTCCTTTATAAATATCGCCGGCTTCTTCCAGCTTTCTCCAGATGGCTTGCGCTGCTGGCCAATGGAGTTTTTGGTCGGTCGTGCGGATAAATTGGTCGTACGAACTCAAAACGCTGTCATACAGGGCCCGATATTCTGCTGAACGACTATCAAAATAGTTTTGAACACCTCTGCCCGATGCTTCGGCCGACCGAAGATTCTTTATCCCATGCTCATCAACCCCAGAAAGAAAGTATGTTTCCTCCCCTTTCCACCGATGATACCGCGCAATAATATCTGCAAGAACAGTTACATACGCATGTCCCAAGTGGAGTGACGCGTTTGCATAGAAAATCGGCGTTGTTATATAAAATTTCTTCGACATACAAAAAGCTACAGGTTCTTAGGATACTTCTTCTTTTCAATATCACTCACAAGCTCCATAAGCGCAGACGCCACAGGAACAGCGAGAATGATGCCGAGGACTCCCACCAGTTTCCCGCCGACGACAAGTGCGATGATAACAATAAGGGGCGGAACTCCCACAACCTTACGCACAACAAGCGGATATATCAAGTGGTTCTCGAATTGCTGAATGATTACATAGAACGCCAAAACCATGAGCCCCAAGAAGGGGCTACTCGAAAAACCAACGGCAACCGCAGGCACAGCCGCCATGATAGGGCCAAAAACAGGAATGAGTTCGAAAACGGCAGCAAGCACGGCCAGGAGAAGTGCGTACTTAACACCAAGAATGGAGAGCGCAAGAAAGGCAAAAATTCCAATAATTGCCCCTAGAAGAAGTTGTCCCTGCATCCAAAGACCAATCTTTCTCCGCGATCGGGCCCAGAGGTCGAGCACATACGCCTCGTATTTTTCATGTGTAATCAGCCGCAAAAAATCTTCAACCCCCCCTTTCTGAACAGAGAGATAGAACGAAAGGACGATTATGAGTACGAAATTAACAGCACTTCCAAAAAAAGAGCTCGCTGTCTGGAACACTCCACCCGAGACTGAACCAATGGCCCCACGCACTGTTGGTAAAATGTCCTTTACGGGCAAAAGTGCGATAAGGAACTGCTTCAAGGAATCCGATCCTAAGATATCAAGAGAGGCGATGTACTGTGGGAGCTGAGAGGCGGCACTCGTAAGTTCGTCGAGCAGCTGTGGCACAAAAAAATATACGACTCCTGCCACCAGGGAGAAAAATAGGACGTATATCAAAAGAACAGCAAATACTCTCGGCAACCACCGCATCGTCATTGCGCTCGCGATCGGCTCGATGGCAGACGCCATGACGACAGCCGCCAGCAAGGCAAGCACAACATCACTCAAAAGATACAAACCATACAGGCCAATGCCCAGGAGTATGCCCCGGAGTATGGTTCCGGTCGTAATAGCGACCACTGTTTGGTCGTGAGAAGAAGGGTTCATAATTTCACCCTGATGATACTACAGCGAGAGTAGCGGGGCAAACGATGCCATATCCTTCGATGGACCAATCATAGCGAGGTTAAGATGTTCGGTTTTGAAAATATCACGTGCCACACGAGAGATGTCAGTCGCGGTTACTGACCGTATTTTCTCTGTAATTTCTTCCGGTGTTAAAATCTTTCGCTTCAAAACCTCTTGTCCGCCAAGAAACGTCGCCACATGATCAGAGGTCTCAAGACTCAAAAAAAGATTCCCCACGATCATGTCTTTAACCATCTGAAGTTCTTTTTCTCCTACCACTTCGTCTCGAAGCCGCTTCATCTCACCCACAATAGCGCCCACAACCTCTGCTGCTTTGGCATTGTCCGCCCCGGCTGAAGCCGAAAAGTATCCATGGTCCGTCAGCGATTCATTCGCGGCGTTCACATAGTATGCAGCACCCATCTCCTCGCGTACTTTTTGGAAGAGACGCGAGCTCATACCTCCACCAAGGATCGATGCTATCACCTCAAGTATGTAATGGTCGGGATGGAAAGCATCATAGGCGCGGAGAGCAAGGACGAGATGCGTCTGGTCTGACTCCTTATACTGTAACAATGTCTTTGGTTCAGTTTGGATCTCAGTTGTTTTCACTTTCCCGTGTTTTTCAGTTACGGGAATATTCACAAAATGCTTCGCGATCTTTTCATGTACTGTTGTCTCGTCGAAATTACCTGCGACAACAATGATCGTGGCTGACGCAACATAGTGCTTTGCACGATACGCAATAAAATCTTCGCGGCGCAATATTCTAATCACCTCTTTCTTTCCGGCCACGCCCCACCCTGCCGGCTGATCGCCGTAGAGCAGTTCTGGAATCAGCTCTTGTACGCGGCGCTGAGGCAGGTCCTCATACATATTGATCTCCTCGATGATCACTCCTTTTTCCTTCTCCACCTCCTCCGCTTTAAAAGTCGGGTTGAGATAGAGGTCTGACACGATGTCGAGTGCTTTATCAAAATCCGCTGGCTGAACTTTTGCATAGTAGCCCGTGTATTCGTTTGAGGTAAAGGCATTGTACTGCGCGCCGAGTGAATCGAGCTCAGAAGAGATGTCGAGCGCGGTTGGTCGCCGCTCGGTGCCCTTGAAACACATATGTTCCAAGAAATGCGAGAGCCCATTAATCTCTTTCTGTTCATAGTTAGAGCCAGCTTCCACAAGCACGAGCACTGTGGCCGCCATACTTTGCGAGTTTGGAAGCGAAATAACCCGAAGCCCGTTGGGAAGAGTCGTGGTGGTTTTTTAAGTGCATTGCATAAAACCCCCCAACCAAGATCTTAGGCGGGAGTCGAATAAAGAA
>CAYJBK010000133.1:0-3620 GCA_964368365.1 uncultured Candidatus Saccharibacteria bacterium | reverse complement strand
TCTATCTGAAAACGCTTGAGAGACCGCGCCGCAATCTTGTACACCAAGAATATACTGAGATCGCTCAGCTCTATGGGGATGACGATCCTACACGAAAAAACCTTCCGGGTGGCACTATAGCCACGATCGCGGCACGACCACCCACCTCTCCCTTTGATACACTTGTACTCACTGTACGCCAAGATTCGGGCGTACAAAATACAGATCTCATCTACGCACCAGGAGGAATCCTGCTTGGAGAAATACGCGAAGTGTACCCCACAATTTCAAAAGCCATTCTCTATACAGCTCCTGACGAGGAACATCATGGCTTCATTAAGGACACCGGGCCTATAACTCTCCGAGGAATGGGGAATGGAAATTTCATCGGAGAGCTCCCCAAAAGCCACTCCCTTCCTCCCGGTACCCTTATACTGAAAGAGGGCGGAGACAGTATTCTGGCTCAGGTTGGGACAACTACACGAAGAGAAGGTGACGCGAACCAAAAAGTATACGCGCGAGTACCAATTAATATTCAATCACTTCAATGGGTATACATCGTGCACCACGAATAGGTGCAGCGTTCCTCATTTGTTTTTCTGCCCTCTCCTTGCCGTGGCCGATAACCGCGACACTTGGAATACTGTTTGCCGTAATTTACGAGCGGTACTATGAACTCATACTTCTGGGGTTAGCGATCGATCTTCTCTATGCGGTAGCAAGCAGTAACAGTTTCTTCCCGAATCCATACCCCGCCACAGTCATCTCCCTTATTCTGTATGTCACACTGCAATTTCTTAAAAAAAGAATACTAGCCCTCTCTCACTGAAGCATGGCATTTTTCTTACGCAAAAGAACATACAAGGAGGCAGAAATAGATCCCGACGAGATTTTTCTTGATTCACAAAATCTCCCGCAATTCGATACACAGCAGTTCGAAGGTCGCATTGAAAAACCGATTCCAAAGTACACGCTCGCAGTTGTAGGCATCTTCTGTCTACTCGTGCTGCTCGTTCTTATCTGGAATATTGGGATTCTCCAGCTAGAGAAGGGCGGTGCATTTCGTGAGCGAAGCGAGAACAACCGCTTGAAGCAAATTCCATTCTTTTCTGAGCGTGGAGCCGTCTATGACAGAAATCATGTCGAGCTGGCATGGAACTCACCGGAGCGAGCGTACACAGAGGCGCCCGGTCATTCTTTACTCCTCGGATATGTGGGCTATCCGACAGAAGTGGAGATTAAAACACAGGGATATAATACCGAAGAGCTTTCTGGAAAATCAGGGGTGGAGAAGATTTTTAATCAAGAACTTCGAGGCGAGAGTGGGCTCAAAATTGTCGAAACGGATGCCGGAGGAACCATTCATTCCGAAAGCGTTTTTGAGGCCCCTAAAAGCGGCGACTCCATTACGCTGTCTATAGACTCTCGTATTCAGACCGCACTCTACGACTCCATAAAATCAGTAGCGGACGAGCGCGGCTTTGCTGGTGGCGCCGGAGTCATTATGGACATACACACAGGCGAGCTCCTAGCGATGACAAGCTATCCAGAATACAGCTCGACACTTTTTTCGGACGGAAATGCGGACGCCATAAAAAAGGCACTGAACGATACACGAAAGCCGTTTCTGAATCGTGCCACAAATGGAGTCTATACGCCGGGATCAATCGTAAAGCCTTACATGGCGCTCGCAGCCCTGACTGAGGGTATTATCTCGCCAGAAAAGCAGATCGTCAGTACGGGCTCCATTTCTGTGCAAAACCCATATGACCCAAAAAAGAAATCCATTTTCATGGATTGGAAGGCGCATGGTGCTGTCGACATGCGGCGAGCAATTGCGGTTTCCTCAAACGTCTACTTTTATGAAGTGGGAGGAGGATACCCAGGTCAAAAAGGGCTTGGGATCACCCGTATCGACACCTATGCAGACCTCTTTGGTTTTGGACAAAAAACTGGTGCGAATGTTGAGTCAGAGTCAGCGGGAGTAGTCCCTTCGCCCCAATGGAAGGCGGAAAATTTCAATGGAGAAGACTGGCTCCTCGGTGACACATACTTTACCTCCATCGGCCAATATGGGTTTTTGGTAACACCGCTCCAGATGGCACGGGCAGTTGCTTCAATCGCCAATAAGGGAAAACTCATAACGCCTTCGGTTTTGAAGCAAGAGGCACCGCGTGTAACACAAAATTTACCGATCGCTGAGGAAAGCTTCACTGTAGTACAGGAGGGCATGCGGCAAGGGGTACTTTTCGGTACTGCAGCCGGCCTCAACATCCCTGGCTTCAGTATTGCCGCCAAAACAGGTACCGCCGAGCTTGGTATCAGCAAAGAACGCGTTAATTCGTGGGTAACTGGGTTCTTCCCTTATGAAAAGCCTCAGTACGCCTTTGCGCTCGTTATGGAGCGTGGGGCACGACAGAATACAATAGGTGGAGTCTTTGTGGCACGGCGTCTTTTTGAATGGATGCTTGAACATACCCCTGAATACGCTAGTACGGCCCTCCTGGGAGCCGCTGAGTTGAAGAAAAGGGCAGAATAGGGTATACTGTCCCCCAATGACATCAAACGAATACTACCTAAGCAAGGATAAGTTCAGAGAATTAGAAGAAGAGCTGAAGCAACTTAAAACGGTCCGCCGAAAGGAAATTGCTGAGAACCTTGAATACGCCAAGTCTCTTGGAGACCTGTCAGAAAATGCGGAGTATCAAGAGGCACGAGAAGCTCAAGCAAAAACAGAGGATAGAATCATGGTCCTCGAGAATCTTCTGAAACACGCACAGATAGTAGAGGAGCACCACAGCTCGATAGCGGAATTAGGCTCAATCGTTGTAATTCAAAGAAAAGGAGACTCGAAGACAAATAGATACCACATCGTTGGATCCGAGGAAGCAGATGTTCGCGAAGGAAAAATCTCAAACGAATCACCGCTCGGCGAGGCACTTCTTGGAAAAAAGAAAGGAAACAAGGTAAGTGTGCTGACGCCAAAAGGCACCGCAGAGTACACAGTCGTTGAGATCGAATAATAGCTAACCCGACACTCGTGTCATCATTCGAAGAAATTCGAGCTGAGCGAATTAAGAAGTTAGAGCATCTCAGATCACGTGGTATCGATGCATACCCCGTAGAAAGCAACCCAACCGCACCGATTGCGGATGTTCTCGGGTCGTTCGATAGCTACAAAGAGAAAGGAGGACTGACACTCGCTGGACGCGTACGAGCGGTCCGTGTGCACGGTGGCGCGCTTTTCTTTGACCTTACGGATGGCTCTTACCAAGAGGACAGAGACGCTCCCGTTCCTCCCCCAGAGGCCTTTGATACCAAGATCCAGGGGCTCCTGAAACGCGATGACATTGGAGAGGAAGCATTTGCACTGTTTGAAGAGACTGTAGACATTGGCGACTTTGTAGAGGTCACCGGTACGCTTTTTATAACCAAACGGGAGGAAAAAACAATCGCGGCACAGTCCTGGAGAATGCTCGCGAAAAGTCTGCGACCGTTACCCGACAAATGGCACGGCCTTCAAGACGTTGAGGAGCGTTTCCGCCGAAGATACCTTGACTCCCTTATGTCTTCAGACGTCCGTCGGAGATTCGTGGTGAGAGGCAGGATAGATCGGAAGAGCACACGTCTGAACTCCAGTC
>CAYJBK010000132.1:0-3628 GCA_964368365.1 uncultured Candidatus Saccharibacteria bacterium | reverse complement strand
CAATCGCCACGGCGACAACCAAAACACCCAAACCGATCAATATTTTCCTTTTCATCTTTCTTCCTCCTTGAACTATTTTGAGAGGGTAGATTTTAACTTTTAACTGCGTCCACGGGTTAGTGGAGAAATAAATTATTCATCCGAAATGGGCGGGAAGAATATATCTGCCCAGTCTTTCTGCGTTAATCGAACATTAGCGAAAACTGTGATCTGACACGGGTATTTTCGTCTAATCCTCTCTGATCAGGGTTCTGCGCTAAACATTCTCGAAGTGAACGTCATGTGCGCCTGCTCCCCTGAAATTGAAACCTACGCGAAACGCCACTCTGGAGCCATTTACTAGTTGTTTCCATAGATTTTCGTCGACATTACTTCTGCTGCAGAATATCCAGTCGTTGTGCCCATCACGTGCGATAAAAAAGTATGTAGCTTCAAGCCGACTGACTGCTCCGTGATAAGTCTTATCAATTGGATACAACAACTTACTTCGTAGCTCAGGGCCGACCTTGGCTTTGCCAAGTTGCTCAAACACTTTCTTTGCCCCATTCAAATCGCCATTAATGAAGAGTTGCCGTCCATATAGCAACTGCGCATCGTAATTTGTATCTCCGGGTGTAAACGACCTCTGTAAGTGGTACAGCAGTTCGTCACTCTTTGCACTATTGGTTGTTCGGAGAAAGCCTGCGTAAGCATGGTGGAGCTTCTGATCACCTGGATTTGCACCTAGAGCCTTCTGGAGTACCTCATGCGCCTTGTCAGAACTACCGGTGCGCATATGTTGTTGCGCTAATCGTATCGCCAAAAATGGACTTCGAGGATTTGCCTGGAATGCGTTCTCTAGACTACGAAGAGCCCGTCTGGAGTCACTAAGCAATGATGCAAGCTGGGCTTCTGCTTCAAGCAGATATGAATCGCCAGGGAAACGTTGATGGGCATCAGCAAGAACTTGCTCAACTTGTCGAATCGATTTTTCGATCGTGGAGTCTGCAATTTCATCATTGCTGTCATCTTTTACTTGATCCCTAAGTCTCGTCAAACCAATTTTCACTGCGGTATGGTGTCCATACGACAACAATGGTTGTCCGCTTGTTAGGGAATTGCATATTACCTGTGCTTCATCAAGGTACTTGCTCTTCTCCAGTGGCGTACGAGCCCCTTCCGCTCGTTTGAGGTAGAGTTCTGCGCTTGAATGCTTTATTGCAGAATCATGCGGCGCTAGTCGTTGCGCCTCACTAAAGAGGCGTGCGCTTTCCTGGAGATTTCCGTTTGGTCGATGCATTTCATACAGACCCATTTGGTGGAACAGGTGTGGGTCGTCAACAACTTGCTCCTGCGCAATCCGATATATTCCCTTTATTAGATCATGGTTAGAAAATAGGCTCAGAAGCGTACGCCCTCGGGTCATGTGTGAGAAGGCTACTCTATCCGAAGAATAATCAATATTTAGATTTCGAAGACACTTTAAGTACAAGTCATACCGCTCTTCCTGGTTAGTCAGGATTCTTTCAAACACAATCTGAGCAATGTGCGGATGTCTAGCCCGATATACGTAGTCACGAATAATTGGATCTCGTTCTGTCAGTACCACATGCTCTAGAGGCTTGAATAGTCGCCGCTCGAAGTCTTCATAGTTGATGCCGTGCATTCTCGCGATAAGACCAGCACGTACTGAAACATTCAATCGATTCAAAAGGCAGATTGAAAGGTACACGCGTTTCGCATCATCAGGTGCGATGTTCACGTATTCATCTTCAATGATCTCCTCAAAGCGCTTTCCCAGCGTTGCCTCGTGCAGCGCGACAAGCAATTGACGCCCTGCTCTTTCCTGAAACGCAGTATGCTGGCCTTTGTGGTCTAACCTCTCCAAGGTGCCAAGGGCTTTGTGTCTTTCAAGCAGGCCAAGGAGCCGATCGATTTCCTTTGATGAAAGGTACGTTAGTTCATACTCTTGAGTAATATATGGAACTGCGACTCCACCCAGAACATTCCATTCATTGATACGTTCAGCCGCTACCACTGTGAGATTCTTGCCTTCTGGTCCAATATTCTTTACCAATGAAACCAGTTCTCGAATACGGTCCGCGATGTTATCAACAAACAGATAGATCCTCTCTCCACATAGAGTTAATAACTCCTGAAGCGCGGCTGTATTGAGCACGCCATGTGGCCGCAAGAATAAGCACAAACGGTCGTAGTCTCTCGCGGCATCCCATGCCAGCCTTTGCAGCAGGACTGTCTTGCCAGCTCCCGCGTGTGCCTTGATTAGCAGGACTTCGAGCCTATCCTGTTGGTCTGCTTCGGTAGCCAGAAAATTGTCGGATAAGATGGTATCCCCCAGTGTTCGAGGACAATCTAGGTTTTGTTCAATTGCACTCCAACCAGGACTACGCCCTTTATAGAACTCCCTTGGCTCTATATGTTCTGTCGTGGTTATTGCCTTTACGTAGTCGACTTCCACATCCAAGAATTGACGGCAAGCCGCACTGAGAGTCACATTCGTGGCTTTGAATTTTTCAGATATTGGATAGCTTGAAGGAGTTTTTGCGGTGGCAAGCACTCGTGTTGCGACAGGGATGCTATCGTTCAAGGCATTCAGAAGTTGATGAAAGGTGCCTTGGATCAAGGTGACTTTCTTGGTCTCCCAAAATCGTCTTTCTATATCATCAACATTTGGTAGCACAGCGTAGTAACGAGGTCTGCTATCGACGGCCTCTGTTATTTCCATCAACATGGTGCGCAAATCGGGATCCTGGAGTTTGTGTCCTACAAAAAGGATTGGTCGCTCGAATGCCCAGGTGTTCTTGAGATGATCAAATACTCGAGAGCGACCACGTCGATGACTGACGTACTGGTCTGTTGTAAGGATCAGGGGACAATTTACGTTCATGGTGCGAGTAATACAGCCGTGCAATTTTAGTAACGGAACGTTTCTGCTGTCTCGAAGCTTGTCCTCGATACGGTCCCCGTTTTCGATAAACGGAATAGGTACCTGAAGTGCGCCTGGAGTTATTTCGTAGGCTCGCTCGACTAACCGATCATAGTTTGTCGTCGCAATACCGGACCAAATAAACTTGCACATGAGCTTGTATGAGGCTGATGGTTCCAACCCTTCAAATAGCTCTCTTATATACTCCTGAACGCTTATTAAGTCCGACTCACTTATAGCGTACTCGCCGACCTGATGTAGTGGATAATCGCCATACTTTCCGCCAAGAAATTTCTTAGAAAGAAGCGATGCAAGTTGCACGCCGGTTGGAGGCGGGTTGCCATTCTTATCACTCGCGTCGCGCGATGCTCCAGCACCTAAAAAAAGGACAACTTTGCCATCTTGGACTTGGGCTTGCAGGTAACTTGGGATCTCCATAAAGCATCATCTCCACGCGCTAGGACACGTCCTGACGTAATTTTCAGAATTAGAATAAAAAAAATAAAGAAGGGGACAGAGGAATTTTCCGCTCAGAAACATCGCCCGCACCTTGACTGATTCTTCCTTCTTCGCGCATCCTGCCCTCACGTCGTGAAAGACGGTTGAGTTGGCCGGGGGAACATCCCAATTCGCCCCTTCGCTGCTGACGGCCGGGGAAAGACCCTTCCGATCATCCGGGGTATTAGCCCGTTCTTCAAGTTT